>CAMLMF010000026.1 GCA_946480995.1 uncultured Bdellovibrio sp.
ATTGGTGAGTTGGTTGTTCGTTCTGAAGCGGAAATGCTTAAGACTAAAAACTTTGGTCGTAAGTCGCTTAATGAAATCAAAGAGATCTTGGGCGAGATGGGTCTTGGTCTTGGAATGAAAATCGACGGCTGGCCTCCAGCTGGTTGGGATCCAAGTCAACCGCCTCAAAAAAGAGAAACTCAGCAATAATTTATACCAAGAAGGTATAATTAAATCAGGTGACCTGTTACAAGGTCACCAGGGCTCGGAGCCCCACAAAAGTAACACTTAGTATATGCTAGGTGTTCTCTCGTGCTGATACCTAATACGGTCAGTACGTTTATCGGAGAATAAAATGAGCTCACACAGAAGAAGAGTAAAACATTTCGATCGTAAATCTGGCCCTAGAAAAGCTTTGTTGAGAGGTTTAGTTACTTCTCTTATCGAGCACGGCCGTATCACTACAACTGTTGACCGTGCTAAAGAAACACGTCGTCACGTTGAAAAAGCTATCACTCTTGGTAAAAAAGGTGACTTGGCTACAACTCGTTTGTTGTTGTCTCGCTACCCAGACAAAGCGGCTGTAAGCACTATCATGAAAGATCTTGCTCCACGCTTTAAAAACCGTCCAGGTGGTTACACTCGTATCATCAAAATCGGTCGTCGCCCAGGTGACACAGCTGAAATGGCTTTCCTTGAATTCGTAGACTACGATTTCGAAGCTAAAGGTGCAGCGAAAGAAGACGCTAAAGTTGTTAAAGCTGATGCTAAATCTGCAAAAAAACCTGCAGTTAAAGCAAAAAAAGCTTCAACTAAACTTGTAGCAGCTAAGAAAAAAGCTGTTACTAAAGGTCAGAAAAAAGCTCGCGCAGCATCTCGCGCTTAATCGATTCTTAAAAGAATTAAAAATAAAAAGGCTTTGGGAAACCAAGGCCTTTTTTGTTTTGGCCTTGGGCAAATCTAAGTTTCAATTTTCTCTAATCTCTAATCTCTAATCTCTAATCTCTAATCTCTAATCTCTGTGCTGCGATCGCGGCCACGTGGCTAAAGGATTGCGCCGTCGTCGGGAATCTATTAAGATCTTGGCATTCGCGAAGGAGCTTCTTATGAATCAACACATTAAAGCTATTGTTATTGTTCTTATCGTCGGTGCTTTGGGTGTCTTGGGCTTTAATCAGCTTTTCGGTAAGAAGACGGATGTCACAGGGACTATTTCTAGTCTTGAGATGTTTGAGAACGAGGGCGTTCCGAATTTTTCGGCCAAAGATTTTGCGGGGAATCCTTTTGAGCTTAAAGCCATGCATGGAAAGATCGTTATTTTGAATTTTTGGGCTTCATGGTGCACACCTTGTATTGAAGAAGTGCCTTCGCTGATCAAGCTGGTGAAGGAGTTTAAAGGTGATGTGCAGTTGATCGCGGTGTCTGGCGATAGCAACATCGAAGATATCAAAGTCTTCTTAAAGTCTTTTCCTGAGCTCAATGATGTGAATATCAAAATTGTGTGGGATGAAGATCGTTCTTTGATGAAGCAGTTTCAAGTGACTCGTTTGCCGGAATCTTTGGTCCTAGATAAGAACCACAAGCTTGCGAAGAAGTTGGTGGGATCGATTGAATGGTACAACAAAGACTCAATAGGTTATGTGAATTCACTTTTGGGCAGATAGTGCAAACTGAATAGTCTCGATGTCTCGATTTGGGTGCTCGAGCGCCGCAAGGGCCCAGTTAAAAAAACGATTCTTCAACTTAGCCTCACGGGAGCGTCCTGCGGTCGTCAACCCGGGATTAGAACTTACTCTTTACAGTCATATTGCAAATCAATTTGCGTTCCTTCGATCAGAGGGAATGAAAACTTCAAAGCTTTACCATCTAGTTTCAATCCGCCAATTTCAAGGCCTTCGACTTTTACTTTCAAAGTTTTTGGATCTGGTTCGCATTGCAGATTCAAGGCGGATAGGGAATTGACGATCTTATCTTTAAATGTGTTTAAGCTCGCGCTGTAATCCGCATCACAAATGCTGCCAACACCACCATCGGTCAGACGAGAGGCTTCGGCATACACTCGTCCTGGATGGCTTGGTGAGGCGTCTTTATCTTGTTCAGCTTCGCAGATGTTGTCGCCGGCCTTTACGATAATTGAATTGAAAGTTAAGCGCACATCATCACCGAAGGACTGTTTGGCTTGCGCGATCATCGTCGTTGGGTAGTCATCGATATCAAAAGGAATATAAGCGCCTGAAGCGTCAGCAGATTTCACATACTGTGGGTCGCCTCCGACAGAGCGTTCGTCTTCGTCTGAAATTACTATCACGGAAATCGCGGCACCAGCGCGATAACACTTATGGGCGCCACCTGCATAACTCTTAAAGTTATCGTGCGTGGTTTTGATCGCTCGTTCATCGGCAGAACCTAGTCCACCAATGGTTAAGTTTTCAACCGTCGTGGTGAAAATCGTGTTGAGGTTCGCCGTGCCTTTTTTAAGAAGGTAACTAGGAGTGCCATTTGGGGGAGAATAGTTTCTCCAATTCAGGGGATCGCCAAAAGTGACACCCGAAGGTGAAGAAAAACTTCGAGTCGTTGTGATGCACATCTGCCAATCAATGTTGCTAGCATCTAAAGAATTCACGAAGGTCGACATGCGAGCTGCAAGTTTCGCTAACTCAGGGAACATGGAGTTGGAATCGTCTAGGACCAAAAGGAAGTCGACTTGCTTGTTGCCGTAAGCAACGACTTCCGTCGAAGTGATGGTTTTACTTGGTGTGGGTACAGGGACGATGGCACTTTGATCTTCGACGGTCAAAGGGGCGAAGTTTAACTTCGCGCAGGCTGCGCTTAAACTCACGACACAGCTTAAGAATAATTTTGTTGTTAGATTTGCAGCTTTCATATGTACCTCATCGTCAGGCTAGCACGGATACTTGTGCGAAAAAAAGAGGCAGTCGCAAAATGAACAGAGGAAATGCGGAGTGAAAACAGTAAGTTGGGGATTGTGTCGAAAGAGTTTGCAGGTCCTGTTTTAAGCTTCGACATTTTTTTGTGAAAAGAACGAAGGATAAAAAGGGATCCCTCGGTTTTGGATTTTTTTGTGAAGAGATTTTCTCGATTAAGTCAGATTTTTTGTGGGCTGAGAGAGGAGCCGCTCTCGGGGAGCGGCTTTGCTCAAGCGCTTTTGGCGCTTGAGTTTAAAATGCTTTTTAAATTACCAACCCAGTTTTTTCTTGAGGTCGTCTAAAGCTTTCTGGCCTTCTTTTTCCAAACCTTTCTTAGCTTGGTTTTCGGCGTCTTTTTTAGCTTGCTCGACTTTGCCTTCAGCTTGTTTTTTCTGATCTTCGATTTGAGCTTGGGCCTTTTTTACTTCTTTGTCGAATTGACCGCGAAGTTGATTCAGCTGTGCTTCGATCTGAGCTTTCTGTTTGCCGATTTCTTCATCGACAACGGCTTGGATGCGTTTGCGTGCTTCATCGATCTTGGCTTGAATTTGTTTTTCAAAACCTTTTTGCAGTTCAGGTCCCAGGTTCGAATTGATTGAAAACGGAACTTTCGGAATCACGCCTTCGGCATCGACTGTTAGATTCACAACGGGAATTCCCGCGAACACAGCCTTCAAGATTTGATCCGCGATTTCATTTTTTGAAGAAACCGCATAATCGATGCTAGAAAACTGATTGTTCATAGCGAGGTTGATTTTCTTAAGTCCGACTAAGCTGCCCTTGATGTCCATGGCTCCGTTGGCTTTCGTAAAGGCAATGCTGACGTCGGGAGTTTGCACTAAGTCTTTGCCTAAAATGGCATAAGACGAAACTTTGAAGGCATAGTCGATCACGCTTTCACTTTTCGTGTTGTCCAAAGATAGGCGTAACAAGAAGCCCATGATTTGCATTGACGGAAAGTCGCCAGCTAAAGTTGCGACAGTAGGTCTTCCGATCAAACGTTGATTCGAAGTGATATCTAGGATTTCACCTTTGATGTTCCCAGCATCTGGAGTCTTGCCAGCCTGTGAGCTTACCGCCGTGCGCTTGATCCAGAACAGAGGATAGGAATTTAAACGACCGAATTCATAGCTGATACCTTTTTCACGCGGGTGCGGTTGGATCACGACTTCTTCGTTATTTTTATCTTTTTTCATTAAGTTTGGTGGCGCGTATTTTTCAGCTAAAGCTTTATAGCGGAAAAGCTTTGCTTTGTACGGGCCCATGTACTTGTTAAAGATCGCCATCGACATCGCTTTGGCGTCAAGCTTTGGAATGCGGAAGTGTTGTTCCAAAGATTTGATATCGGTCTTGACTTGTTTTTCGATATCTTTGTACTGGGCTTCCATTGCTTTTAAGTCTTTGCTTAAATCATCGCCGGTTGCTTGCACTTGTTTGTACATAGCATCGCCGTCTTTATAAAGCTTATCTAAGTCTTGCAAAGAGGATTGCAGTTCTTGTGGCGATTTAAAATCTTTGTACTTAATTTTATTTAAGCGATCGTTCAAAGCTTGGATGTCTTTGCCTTGAGGTAAAGTTTTTAAACGCGCATCCCATGTTTGTTGTTTTGCTTTAAGCTCTTTATCAAAGTTTTCAATCATCGCTTTGGACGGCAAAGAGTCTTGCAGTTTTTGTAACTGCACGTTGGCGTCACCGCCACCAAGCATCGCAATGACGTCGCCCAAGACGTTTTCTCCGGCTTGTTCTTGTGCTTCGCTTAAGGCCTGACCTTTAAGTTGATCGGCCATGCCAGGTTCGTTGGACTCTGGTTCTGGTGGTTTGACTTTGCCGGTGTGGCTGCGTTTAGTCCCAAAGGCGATTTGTTCAACGGCGGCTTCGTTGACGACAGCTTTGGCGCGCAGTAACGCATCCCAAATCATCGAAAAACGAATATCACCAATGACGATAGAATTGTGTGTTGGTTTTTCGGCGTCGGTGATTTCAATGCCTTGAATGCGCAGGCTGGCGTTGAAGAAGCTTGTTTCAAGCTTCGCGATATTAACTTCTGCCCCGATAGCTTTGTAGCCGCCCCATTCTAAAGCACGACGAAGATGACCATCGAAGAAGAAGTGAAAATAAACTGCAATCAAAGCGCAGATGATCGTGAACGGGATGATGGCTTCCCAGCGGATAGGGCCTTTTTGTTTTTTTGGTTTCGGTGGAGTTGTTGTAGTCATCGTCGCTTCCTCTATCCGTAAAGTTCGTCGTATTTAAGGTACCAGTTGTAAAATTTGGTGGCGGCAAAGCCCTTCCAGAATTTTGTGCCTTTGAAGCGGGCGACAACGGTGGCGCGATACTTGATAATTAAATATTTGAAGCCGAATAAGGCGAATGGCAAAAGCAAAATAGACACGATCATTGAGCCCATCACGATGCTGTTATTAAAACGAGTCATCGGCACCAAAGGCATATTGTACATAGTCACAAACAGCGGATTGAGACTTTCATTTTCTAAAACGGCTTTACCAAGGTGATGCGCTGGTTGGTCGAACAGGTAGGCAACAAATTTAAAAAAGAAAGCGGATAAAAAGGCTGCGCCGATTTGCACACGAAAAATAAAGATAATAAAAAACACGGCAAAGGCTTGGATCGATAAGATCGGTGAAAAGCCTAAGATAAGTCCCAATGACAAGCCCCACGCCAATTGATTGGTGCCGGTGTCGGAATTGAGAAGTTTTAGGAAGTTAAAAATCTGCTTCAGTAAGAGACCCATAGTTCATTTCCTCCAGGGGAGAGTGTAATAAGTTAAAATGCGAGGCGGCAAGTAGAAAGCCGAGGACACTAGAGGCAAGTTGTCGTAAAATCGTTCCGTGATGAAAAACATGATGCAGTGGGAAAATTTAATTTTAGAGACGGTGCAATTGGGCGGGACTTTGATTTTTTTCAAGGACCTGATGAACGATGAAGTGGCTGCATATGTGGAAGCAATTCTAAATCTGCCCGAAGCGAGAATTCCCGTGGTTCTGCGCACCCAGAAAGATTTTTTATCAGGGGCCTTCCGCTCCCGTCCTGAAGATTTAATAGTCCTTATGTCATCTCAGGTGTCAGTGCTTGCGCCGTTGAATGCGGTATTGCAGGGGCAGCGAATTTGTCTAACGGCAGGCGCTGTGCCTGTGCAAAATCCTCTGCTTGATGCAACGTGGACGTCCTGTGATCTTCCAGTCTGGCGCCAGGCTGTGCAAAATGTTTTTGCGGCACTGGATAAGGCGATGAAGGTGGCGCAGTGGGAAGGCAGTCATCAGGCTCCGTGCTTGTTTTTAGATCGTGATGATGTCGTGGTTAAAAATGTTCCTTACAATAAAGATCCGGAATTGGTCGAGCTGATGCCGGGAATTACAGAGCTTATCCAGCGCGCCCATGGGGCGGGATATTGGGTGGCGTTGGTTACAAACCAATCAGGCTTGGGGCGTGGTTGGATTACGTGGGCCGAGTATCAGAAAGTTCATCAACAGATGTTGCGCTTGTTGGCGGCACAAGGCTGTTGGTTGGATGAGTGTGTTTGGGCGGGATTTTATGAAAAAGAACCGGCTCCTGCGGGATTGCAATTTGCGGGTTTGCGTAAACCTCGCAGCGGCATGTTCCAGCAGGTTCAGGATAAGTTGAAAGTGAATCTTGCAGCTTCTGTCATGGTTGGCGATAGTGCCACGGATATAGTGGCGGCCCACGGGATGGGTCTAAAAAAACTTTATCTTTTTAGTTCAGAAAAAGTGGTGGAAGAAAAAAATAAGATTTCTGAAGTGCAAAAATCCGAACCTGCATTGCAGTACTCAGTGATTACAAATTTTTCTGAAGTTCTAATTTAATTACAGCGAAATCTTTTTTGGCTTTTTACCAGAGCAGGGGCACTTTTAAGGAGTGCTTTCGATCGCGCTCGTTTGCACGCGATCTTTGCGGCGCAGGTAAAAGAAAGCGCCTAAGAGACTGACCATAAACGTGCCGACTTGAAATGCGGTGATGGCTGTTGGTCCCACATCAGACACTTGCCCGTTGTAAATATTAAATAAGAAGTAAAAGGCAGCTTGGCCTACCCCGACCCCCGCGGGGGAGATTGGAATGGCTGTTGCCATAAATCCAAGAGGCGCGACTAGGAAATAAGTTTTAGCTGGGACATCGGTAAAGCCCGCAAGATGACCTGCTACGATCAAAAAGACGATCGCCGAGACCTGCGAAATCAGGCTTAAAGCGATAACTAGGATAAATCTTTTTCCGTCTTTGCCGTAAAGATGCATGCTTTCGTAAAGCTTTAAAAACTTATCGGTCAGAGGCATTTTTTCTATCACTTGCTTTAAGGTTCCGCGGCTGTAAAGGCGCGTAGAAAAAATCAAAGTCAGTGCAATCGCAAAAGAAACAAAAAGTCCCGCAACGAACCACATCAGAGTTAAGAGGGTCGGAGTTTTTAAAACATGCTCAATGTCATAGATCATTACAACCAGAGCCAAAAGGATCATGGCAAAAAGTCCGAGAACTCGATCCATCAGTACGCTGGTGACAGCGATGACTTTTTCTCCTGGATTTTCGCGAGTGAAATAATAAGCCTTAATGACGTCACCACCGACGCCGCCGGGCATGGCAAAATTAAAAAATAAGCCGATCAAGCTGAGCTTAAAAGTGGACGCGGCAGAGACTTTTAAATTTTGTGAAGAGATCAGCGTGCGCCAACGTTCGCTGGTAAAAAAAACGTTGGTCAAAACCAAGGTAAAGCCGAGGGCTATGGGTCCGGGGCTGAGTAAGTTTTGAAGGGCGTTGAAGTTAAGCTTCCCGGATTGGATCAGCCAATAAATAATACCTGCCGAAAACAGGATTTTTAAAGACTGAACCAGGAAGTTTTTAGTTTGCTTAACCATGGCTCAGTCTTACTTGAAATCGGCTCGGAAGACCACTTAGAAATGCGTCGTCCAGATCTTTTTAAGATTGGTAAGGACAGCCTCTAAGTTCTTTAAAGGCAATGACGTCGGACCGTCGCAAAGAGCTGCTGCTGGGTTCGGGTGAGTCTCTAGGAAGATCCCGTCTACACCCACAGCCATCGCTGCGCGCGCCAAAGGCCAAACCATTTCGCCGCGACCGCCGCTGCTTTCGCCGGTGGCTCCAGGCAGCTGTGTTGAGTGCGTGCAATCCATAATGACGGGGAAGCCCAAGTTGCGCATTTCAATTAAGCCCGTCATGTCGTTGATCAGACGGTTGTAACCGAAAGTGGTGCCACGTTCGCATAATAACAATTTGTCATTGCCAGCATTCACTGCTTTTTGCGCGATCGCTTTCATATCCCAAGGAGCCAAGAACTGACCCTTTTTGATGTGAATGACTTTGCCAGTTTTCGCTGTTTCAACCATCAAGTCCGTTTGACGAGAAAGAAAAGCTGGGATTTGAATCACGTCGGCAACTTCAGCTGTTTCTTTGACTTGAATTGTTTCGTGCACGTCAGTGATCAAAGCACAATTTAATTCGCCTTTGATTTTTTCTAAGCTTTTCAATGCTGAATTTGCACCCGGGCCACGGAAGCTGGCAGCACTTTGGCGGTTGGCTTTGTCGAAAGAACATTTCAACACCCAAGGGATACCAAGAGCTCGGGTGACTCTTTGGATTTCTTTGCCGGTTTCTAAAACCATTCCTTCGTCTTCGATAATATCGGGACCTGCGAACAGGACAAAATTTTTGCCATCACCCCACGTAATTGTTTCGTGAGGAGTTTTAAGCGTGACGGTCTTTTTTAGAGGGCCAAAGCCTGTGTTCATTAGAATGCCCCTTTAACTGCCGCGATAATTTTATCTTGAGTCGCAGAATCCATGTCTGGGTACATTGGCAAGCTGATCACGTGTTCAGCAGCCCAGCGCGCCACTGGCAATTCCTGTTTTGGATCTGCTGTGTGTTCTTTGTACCAAGGTTGATCTGGCATGATGCGTGGGTAATGGATCGAAGTTGGCACACCTGCGTCGGTCATTTTCTTTTGGAAACCTGCGCGGTCTTTCACCGTCAAAGTGTATTGTGCCCATGCAGAGTTGTAACCCGCAGCTACAAACGGAGTTGAGAAGCCATCGGCTTTGATTGACGAGAAGGCATCTGAATACTTATCCGCAACACGTTGGCGTTGTTCCAATTCCCAATCATAGCGCTCCATTTTTGCTAAAAGGACTGCGCACTGGATAGTGTCTAAGCGACCGTTGATGCCCAAACGAGTGTGATAGTAACGGGATTCAGAGCCGTGCTCGCGGATTTCTTTGATGATTTTTACAAGCTTATCATCGTTTGTGAAGATCGCGCCGCCATCCCCATAGCAGCCCAAAGGTTTTGCTGGGAAGAAGCTTGTTCCTGTCGCTGTTGTCATGCTGCCGCTGCGGTGGCCGTTGCATTTTGCGCCGAAGCTTTGCGCCGCGTCCTCGATCACTGCCAAGTTATGCTTTTTTGCAATCGCATTGATTTTGTCCATGTCAGGCATTTGGCCGTACAAAGACACAGGCATGATGGCCTTCGTGCGCGGAGTGATGGCTGCTTCGATTTTTGTTATGTCGATATTGAAAGTTTTTGGATCAATGTCTACGTAGATAGGTTTTGCGCCGGCAAGAACGATTGTTTCTGCGGTTGCGATAAATGAAAATGCAGTTGTGATAACTTCATCACCTTGGCCGATTCCTAAGGCCATCAAAGGCACCCACAAAGCATCCGTACCGTTGGCAATTGTTAAGCAATGTTTTACACCGACATATTTGGCAAGAACTTGTTCAAGCTCTGCAACCTCAGGGCCATTAACGTAGGCGCCGTGCTCAAGAACTTTGTGAATACGAGCATCAATATTTTCTTTAAGAGCTTTGTATTGTGATTTTAAGTCGATAAACTGAATAGACATTCGTTGCCTCCAAAATATTTTTTATGCAGTGAAAGTATCCCCTTCTTGAGAGGGAAAGTCCATCAGGACAAGGTTTTATAGCTGTGGGTCGAGAGGTTTTTGGAAAGTGTGGTGAAAGTGCCACGGATTCTGTTTGAAAAAGGCATCAGTTTTTTGACGAATTGAGCCATGGTGTGACTATAATTACGCACTCTGGACGAATGGTGATATAGATAAATTCTTAACTCGGAGGTAGGTTTTGATACCCGCTATATTGTCCGGCGGAAGTGGAACTCGGCTTTGGCCTGTTTCCCGCCAGCAGTTGCCTAAACAGTTTTGTGATATTTTCGGTGCTCCATTGCAGACTCTGACGCTGCAAAGATGCTTTAAGTTGGGCACCCCATGGATTGTAACGTCCCAGGCGTTGCAGACTTTGACAGAACTGAACTTGGCTCAGAATAAGTTTTCTGGTGTTCGCGTTGTCTATGAACCCATGGGTAAAAATACGGCGCCCGCAGTAGCCGCTTTGTGCAAACTTTTAATGGCGCAAGGTAAGGGCTCTGAAGTTGTCGGTGTGTTTCCGTCGGATCATTTGATTAGCAAAGAAGAAGCTTTTCTTAAAGTGGTGGCTTTTGCTGAAAGTGTTGCTAAGGAAAACCGTGTGGTCACCTTGGGAATTACGCCTTCATATCCAGAGACAGGCTATGGTTATATTCAAACGCAAAAAGAGAGTTTGAAGGAATCTGATGGTTTTAAAGCCCACTCGGTTTTGAAGTTTCACGAAAAACCAAATCTTGAAAAAGCAAAAGAGTTCATCGCCCAGGGCAGCTTTAGTTGGAATGCCGGAATATTCGTTTTCAAAGTATCCCATATGGCGAGTCTATTTGAAAAACATCAACCTGAAATGTGGAAGCAAATGTCCGCATTGCGGGAAGACTCTTCGAACTTGGGTGAAGTCTATGCGAAAGTGCAAAGCATTTCTATCGACTATGCGATCATGGAAAAGCTTAGTGGGGACGAGTTGGCGTGTATTCCTGCAGACTTTGGCTGGAACGACGTAGGTTCGTGGGATGCGGTTGCAGCTTTGCAAAAAGGCCACGATGTCTTGACGGTGCAAGGCCAGGGAAATTTTGTTTTCGGTGAATCTGGAAAGCACTATTCAACTGTGGGTCTGGATGATGTCATCGTGGTTGATACCAAAGATGCTTTGATGTTGGTGAAGAAAGGACAATCGCAGGAGGTTCGTCATGTGGTTGAAGCATTAAATCAGCAAAAATCTGCATTAGTGAAAGAACATGTGTATGAGTATCGCCCATGGGGGTACTTCGAAATTCTTAAAGATACTGAGTTTTTCAAATCCAAAGTTATTCGTGTCAATCCACATGCACAGATCTCCTATCAATCCCATGCGAAACGTGAAGAGCATTGGACGATCACGCACGGTTCTGGAGAAGTGGTTTTAAACGATCAGGTTATTGCCGTAAAATCGGGAAGCCACATCCACATTCCGCTGGGTGCGAAACATCGTATTCGCAACAATACGGATATGCCGTTGGAGTTCGTCGAAGTTCAGCTGGGAACTTACTTTGGCGAAGATGATATCGTTCGTTATCAGGATGACTATCAACGAAAATAAAAACCTTCAACCTGCTAGCATTTTGCTGGCAGTTTTTTTCAGGGTGATCGTTTTCATTACACAGGCTTTGTTTTCACCAAATTCTTTTGCAAAGCTGTCATCTTTCTACCCGCGCATGAGCGGTGATTAAAAAATGGAAATATACTCTCAGTTTATTTAATCCGCGCGGACTGAATTGTCGTTGCTCCGCGGATCTAAACTCTCCTAAATTGCTTTCTTGTCTTCAGACAAGGAGGTGTATTTATGCGAGTCTTGATGAAAGCAGCGATTTCATTTTTTATTTTTTGCCATCTTTTAGTGATGGTCATGTCGAGTTTGCCAGATCGAAGTGCCGTGGCAAAAAAGATTTATGAGCCCCTGCGGGTTTATCAACAGGTGTTCGGATTAAGTCAGGCCTGGCGCATGTTCGCGCCCAATCCTTCACGGACGAATTCTTATATCGTTGCGAATTTGAAGTTCACGGATGGTTCGTTTGAGCAATGGACTTTTCCGCGCCCTTCGCAAATGTCCTCCGGGCAAAGATTTTTGTCCGGTGAAAGATTTCGAAAGTTTCAGCAGGAATATCTTAGGACCTTAGAGTTGCCAGAGCTTTGGAATGACCTTGGTAAGTTTGTAACTCGAGAAGTGCAGTGGATCGAGGACAACGGGCAGAAGCGACAGCTTGAGCAGATTTCTTTTGTTAGACACTATAACTATATTAAGTCCCCGAATGTCGTGATCATTCCGCATGGGCAAAAAAGCACAAAATATAACACTAAAGAATTATATCAATACAATGTGAATGAAAAGGTTCGATATGAAACTAAATACGATACAGAAATCTCTCGATAATTTTTTCTTTAAACCTCAACCTGTCCACAGTGTTGCTCTGTTGCGAATAGCCCTGGGATTGTTGGTGATTATTGGTTGGTTTGGGCTGTGGCAGAATTTGCAAACACTTTGGGGTGTCGATGGAATTGTCTCGCTTTCTACGGCGCTAAAGTATTCTGCGCCCTATCGATTTAATCTGTTTGCGATTTTACCTGAACAGGCTTGGGTGCCGGGATTTCTGGCGATCTTACTTTTAATTGCTTCTGTTGGGATGACGATCGGTCTGTTTACGCGGACTTCTGTGGCCTTCACGTTCTTGATTTTATTTTCATTTCATAATCGCAACACCTATGTTTTGAATAGTGCGGATATCGTTTTAAGAAATTTTTTATTTTTGATGTTTTTCGCACCTTGCGGCGACATGTTTTCTGTGGATCGATGGTGGTCGTTGCGCCGAGGGAAAGCTCCGGCCACTGTTGCTGAACGAAGCCCCTGGGCTTTGCGTCTGATGCAGATTCAGTTTTCCGTCATTTACGTATCAACAGTGCTGTTTAAAATGAAAGGGCAGGAATGGGCTGATGGCACTGCTGTTTATTTCGCGACTCGTTTGGATGAGTTTTTACGGATACCTGTAAGCCTATTGAATAATTTCCTGATACTAAAATTTCTTACGTGGAGCACTCTCGTCGTCGAGTTTTTATTGGGAACTTTGGTGTGGGTCAAAGAGCTCCGCTATTGGATATTATTAGCAGGTGTTGCTTTGCACCTTGGTATAGAAGTGACGATGAGTATTCCGCTTTTCGAGTGGATTATGATCGCGACGATGTTGTGTATGGTTGATTCCCGTGACTTAGAGTCATTGTTACTGCGTTTGAAAAGTTCTCAGAAAAAATATCTTAAGCCGTCGCTTGCTTAAGGGCTGCTAGTTTTTTAGTTTATAATAATCGCAAAAGTTTAATCTTCACTCCGCTGCTCAAGGCACATTCTGTGTGTTGACAGCGGAGACTTCTCGCAAAAAATTAAAACATTGAAATAACATTTATTTAAGATGCTTAAGTACCTTAGTCGCGTTTTAAATTTCCTACAGATTTTTTTCGACACAAAAAACACAAAGGAGAAAG
>CAMLMF010000027.1 GCA_946480995.1 uncultured Bdellovibrio sp.
AATCCTTTTTGCTTTCTGCTATTGTTCTGTTGTTTTCCTCACTGAGTTTCGCAGGCCCCCTACCTGCCTGCATGGACAAACAAAAAAACTTAGACTTTAACGAAGCCCAAGTGATCGAGTGGATCTATTCCAGCAAAAAGAAATTTATGAGTCGCGCTTTTGTGCGGGGGATCTTGGTGAATGTCCTAGAAGACCGTCAGAACCACACGCATTTTGAAGTGGATCTGGATCACGATTTAAGAACCACCCATGATCGTATTGAAATCGTTTATAACGTCAAATTCGGTCCCTTGCCTAAATATGAATTCGGCGACGAAGTCATCGCTTGTGGCGACTATATCACCGACCCCTATTCACCTGTGGGCGCGATCATTCACTGGGTGCACTTCGCACCGAAGAAAACCCATGACCATGGTTTCCTAATCATTGGCGGCAAACTTTTAGGTCAAAAAATTCTGCCCGAGGACATTCGTTAATGCGCAAGCTCTTTGCGTTTCTTTTTTTGGGTCTTTTAAGCTGTTCCCCGAAACAGGATCTGCAAAATATTATAGCGGACTCTTGGGCTGTTATTTACGGCCCTGACACACGTCAAGAAGTCGCCCTTGATGAATCCACGGCAGCCCCTGCCACCGCGATGATATTTTCCATAGACGATTTAGTCTTAAGCAAAAATGGCAAAGAGTACGCTCTTAAATCCATGCCGTTGGGACAACAATACCCCTTATGTGAAGATGAGAAATTCTTAGACCAACAGACTCTGGGTCACTGCTCTGGAGTTTTAATTGCCGCCAATAAAGTTCTTACGGCTTCGCACTGTTTGCGCGCTAGTGACAGCTGTGCTGAGGCATTTTTTATTTTTGGATGGAACCTAGAAAAAGCCCAAAAGGGCTCTTTTCAAACAGCTGAAGTTTTTAAGTGCAAAGCGATTCTTGCACAGTCTCTAAATCCCAAAAAAGGCATTGATTATGCCGTCGTGGAACTAGATCGCCCTGTCCCCGGGGTCACTCCCGTACAGATCGCTAGCACGAAAAATTTAAAAGACGGCGATGCCGTCGTCAGTTACTCCTATCCCATGGGGCTTCCGCTTAAGCGCGACATCGGTAAAATTTTAGAGGTAAACTCTGCCAGTGGCTTTTTAAAAGCGGCCGTAGATACCTTCAAAGGGAGTTCAGGATCACCTTTGTTTAATGCTCAGGGACAGCTGGTTGGAATTTTAAGCTCAGGCATGGACGACTTCTTAGAAGACGACATCCACCGCGTGCAAAGTGAAGGTGGTTGTATCAACTTCAATCATTGCAAAACAGCCACCTGCTTTGGTGAAAGCTACTTTAAAGTGCATGGAGCCATTCCTTAACTCCGTAGATCTAGTCTAGACTCTGACCTTTAGCAAAAGTAAGTCTCACTTTTAGCCTATCCACCGAATCAAGTTTAGCATTGATCGCATGGAACAAAAAAGTCTTCCAGAGAATTTACCGTGGTGGAGTTGGGTCTTACCATTTGCAATTTTGGTTGCGGGCAATTTGCTCAGCTTGCCCTTTAACAACAATCAAGGTGTGTACTGGATCTATTTTCCCGTCAACCTAGGGATTGTCATGGGTCTGTGGTGGGGCCCACGAGTGCTCATTCCCGTTTATCTGAATGGAATTTTAACGGCCGTTCTTTTAAACTTTCCTCACCCAGAACTTTATCCACTCTATGCAATTCCTGAAATTCTCGAAGTTTTTATCTCAGGGGTTTTGGTGCGCGAGCGCTTTAAAAATCAGCCCGCTTGGACGCCGGGGCCAAAAAACATCAGCTTACTCTTTATCTATGGTTTATTAATTCCGTCGCTCTTTTGCTCCCCTCTTTCGCAAGCAATCTATGCCTTTTCCGAAGTCAGCGATCGCTCCTTCTTTTTATGGCAATCCGTGGTCACATTGATCGGCGATTTAACCGGCGGACTTTTTGTCACCTTGCCCTTGCTGATTTTAATAACTCCTTCGCTGGTCAAAAAGAATCTTTCCCGCTTTTCCTATCGGGCCCTGCCGCCACTGCATCTAAACAAGCTCAGTCAAAAAGAGTGGATCCTTTGGGGCAGCACCTTGGGCGGCAGTCTTTTGCTGGGCCTGACTTTCCCGTTGGTGCAGATTTGGTATGTCTATGGAATTTTAATGCTCATGGGAGCCGCCTGGTACGGACTTTATGCCGCTGTTTTTATTAACACTTGGATTATGGCGATCACAATCAATGCCCCGAATTTATTAAATATGCCTCGAGTTGCGGATCTCGCGACGATTCAAACACCGGCCACACTTTTAACTTTGTGTTTTTGTTCCTTGATCACGGGGGCTTCGATCACCTCCCTTACGGAAAAATTAGAAAAACTGCGGGAGACAGAAAGTGAACTGACCAATGCAAAACTGCAGGCAGAAGAGGCGTCCCAAGCAAAATCTGAATTCTTAGCTCGCATGAGTCACGAAATTCGCACGCCGCTGAATTCTGTTTTGGGAATGCTTGAACTTTTAAAAGAAACACAGCTTTCTAAAGATCAATCGCGTTACTTAACTTTATTCAGTCATGCGGGTGAAAATCTAAAAGCATTGATCAATGACCTTTTGGATTTTTCTAAAATTGAAGCAAAAGCCGTGACTGTGGATAATGTCAGCTTCAACTTGCACAGCACCATTCGCAGTGTCTTTGAAATTATGCAAATCAAAGCCGAAGAAAAGGGCATCTTGTTTGAACTAGAAATCGACAAAAAGGTCCCTCAATACCAGTGGGGAGATCCGACCCGGCTGCGACAAGTCTTATTTAACTTGATTGGCAACGCCTTAAAGTTTACCAGCGAAGGTTCGGTTTTTGTGATGGTCAAAGTACAGTCCCACAATACCGACATGTTACAAATTGAAGTGCATGACACCGGCATCGGCATCCCGCGGGAAAAACAAGCGCGCTTATTTTCGCCGTTCTTTCAAGCCGACCCCACGATCACACGCAAATACGGCGGCACAGGTTTAGGATTGGTTATTTCAAAAAACCTTATCGAAATAATGGGAGGAAC
Organism: uncultured Bdellovibrio sp.; assembly: GCA_946480995.1. The sequence continues at coordinate 3,041 of CAMLMF010000027.1, forward strand.
TTTAGAAATGAAAAGTCTAGCCGGCCGAGGCACCACGTTTCGCGTTCTATTACCCCATCGTCCCGATCTTGGCGGACAGAGCGAAAATGCTCCAAGCAAAAGTTTTTCTTGGGAAACAGAATTCCCGGAAAAACGCTTTCGCATTTTAATTGTCGATGATTCTGAAGACAATCGCGTCCTGTTGATACACTATCTAAAGAACCTGCCCTTTGAATGTGATGAAGCGGAAAATGGCAAAGAAGCCGTTGAAAAATATAAGACGCAAAAATACGACCTTATCTTTATGGACATTCAAATGCCTTTAATGACCGGTTACAAAGCGACAGAACTGATTCGTCATTACGAGGTGGAGCATAAAATAAAACCCACACCGATCATTGCACTGACTGCGACCGCGGTGGTTGAGGACCTGAAGCGCACCCTTGTCAGTGGCTGCAATTCGTATATTGTAAAACCCGTTAAAAAAAGCGAAATCTTAGATATTATCTATCAAAGCTTAACGACAAAAAGTCCTGTTAAAGAGGCCATGAGTTTATCTCCACCAGCGCCGCCCATGATGTAGCTTTCAATCGATCCGCGCACTTTGCCAGCACTGACAAGTTCTGAGTAAAACGCGGCTTCATCTTCTGGGGATGGAAACTTACAAAGAACCTCAAAGTCCGTATCCACAGGGCGCAAATATTCAATCTGCCCCTTGGCGATCACGATATTTTCAGTTTGAATTTCACGGGCCTTTAAGCCTGCTAAAACCAAGGCGTAAGCGGCCAAGACCGCTGTTGCATAAAGACTGCCACCAAAAGCCGTGCCCTTGTGATTGCGATTTTTTGCTAAAGAAACACGAAAGTGCACTTCTGCAGAGTTGATATTGATAACCGTGATGCCAAGATGTTCATAAAGACTGATTTTATCTTTAAGGATAGCAATCAGCTCCTGAGGATTTACTTCCATTGCTCATAACCGCCAGCAAAGTTTTGCGCTTTTTTATAGCCAAGATATTGCATGACATAAGTCGCTGCGCCCGAGCGCACCCCATGATTGCTAATGAAAACCACACGGGTGTCTTTGCTGATTCCTTTGCTAGTCAGAACAGTTTCGATTTTTTTATTAGGCAAGCCCCTGTCATCGAAAAAGTCTTTCCAGTCCACATTAATAACCGGAGATTTCACACTTTTGCTTTGTGTGAGATTACGTAAAGCGAACTCCTGCGCAGACCGCACATCCACGATCACAGTTTCTTTTGCTTCGGACTCTGTCAGATTTTTAAATTCTTTAAAATCAACGCTCAGGTTTTCCGCAACCTCAGGCTTCCAATAAGGTTTATTCTGTGTCAGAGGTGCTTCTTTGGTCGTGTTCATTTCGCGATAGGAAGTGTGTAAAAGAGTATAAACTTCTTTGACTCCTAAGACTTTCAACGTCCATGCTATGCGTCCCTCTTCACCCGAACCCAGACGACCTTTACCTAAAACTAAAACTTTTGTTTCAGGTGAAACTCCGATTAAAGACAAACGGCGCGCCAAAGCAAATAAGTCCGTTTGCAGAAGGCCACGGGATTTAGGATTGCTTTGCGAGAAGTCTTCCCAGCGCACATTGATGGCCCCTGGGGCGTGGGCTAAATTGAATTCAAATGCTGGTCGAACATCTAAGATCACCGGTTGATTTTTCATCAATGCTTCAGCCGTCACAGTTTCGCTGATCAAGGGTTCTTGCACGGTGATCTTGGTCGGCTTCTGTTGGCAACCAATCAATAAAGACAATAACGCCAGCAAAATTAAATTAGATATTTTCACAAAAAATCCTTTCATCCAATTGCAAATCACTTCATTAAAACAAAAGGGCCTTGTCGGCCCCTTTTGTTATTTCGTAATTCTCATTGTCGGGAAGAAAATAATATCACGTATACTTGGTCGATCTGTCATGATCATCACAATACGCTCAATCCCGATACCCACACCACCTGTCGGTGGCATGCCAGCATCAATGGCAAGCAAGAAGTCTTCATCCATTGGATGCGCCTCTTCGTCTTTGCCGCGATTGGCTTCTTGTTCTTGTAGGCGTGCCAATTGATCTTCAGGATCATTCAACTCGGAATAAGCATTGCCGATTTCCATGCACGCCGCGAAGGGCTCAAAGCGCTCTACCAACCGGTTGTCACGACGATGGATTTTCGTCAAAGGCGAAATCTCCACAGGATGGTCCATGACGAAGGTCGGTTGCCACAAGTGTTCTTCCGCCGTCAGCTCAAAAAGTTCCATGATCATTTCGCCACGTTTGCCCGGCTCATCGATATCCCCACCCGCTTTGCGGATGGCTTGGAACAATTCTTGTTCTGTCGCTTTGTCCGGATCAATACCCGCGTATTCACGCACACCATCGTGCACGGTCAAACGGCGCCAAGGCGGAGTGAAGTCGATCTCTTTACCTTGGTAAGAGACTTTCATGCTGCCCGTGATCTTCAACGCCAGTTGTGAAATCAACTCTTCGAACTGATTCATTTGGTAGTTGTAGTCCGTGTAGGCTTCATAGAACTCGAGCAACGCAAATTCTGGATTGTGCGTGCGATCGATCCCTTCATTACGGAAGTTTTTGCTGATCTCGTAAACTTTTTCAAAACCGCCCACGATCAAGCGTTTTAAATAAAGTTCTGGCGAAATACGCATGTACAACTTCATATCCAAAGCTTTGTGATGAGTTGTGAAAGGTGTTGCCGCAGCCCCACCGTACACCGGCTGCAAAGTCGGTGTTTCCACTTCCATAAAACCACGATCGTCTAAGAAACGACGGATCTCTTTGATGATTTTTGAGCGTGTTTCAAAAACTTTGCGTGAATCCACATCAGAAATTAAATCCAAATGACGATGACGGTACTTGATTTCGACATCTTGCACGCCATGGAATTTTTCTGGCAATGGTTCGATGGTTTTGGTCAAAATCGTGAAGTTCTTAACGTAAATCGAGAACTCCCCTTTTTGTGATTTAAACACGTAACCTTCAACACCCACGATATCACCAAGGTCCACCAGCTCAAAAGCGGCGCGATCTTGTTCTGACAGTTCTTCGACCTTTACGTACACTTGCACTGTGCCCGTTTGGTCTTGAATGTTAAAGAACGAAGCTTTACCCATCATACGTAAAGTCATCAAGCGACCGGCGATACGATACGAATATTCAGGCTTCTTTTCACCGGCCTGCAAGTTTGCTGCGTGTTCGGCAACGATCTTGGCGATCGCCGCTTTATTTTCAAAAACGTACGGATAAGGATTGATGCCCTTTTCACGAAGCGCGTGAAGTTTTTTGCGCTTCTCTGCACGTAGAGGATTTTCGTTAATACTCACTTCGACTCCAGTTCCGGGGCCAGGGCCCCTGCACTCTGTGCGCATGCGCGCCTATAGTTTTTTACCAGCGAAAGCTTCCATCACGTTGTGAAGCAATTGGATCGCTTCTTTTTTCGGACGTTGGAAGGCATTGCGACCCATGATCGAACCGAACGCGCCCCCTTGAGCCAGTTCAGAAACCTCTTTCAAGATTTCTTCTGTGCCTTTCGCTTCGCCACCAGAGAAGATCACGATGCGTTTGCCAGCAAATGACGACTGCACAACGTGACGAGTGCGATCTGCCAATGTCGAAACTTTGATACCTTGTTCTTGATAAACTTTGGCGGCAGCGGCTTGTTCAATGTGCGCTGTTGGCGGTTTTACTTTGATGATGTGAGCACCTAATTGCGCGGCAATGTGCGCCGCATACGCAATCACGTCGATCGCAGTTTCGCCGTCTTTTGACAATTGCTCACCACGGGCGTAAGACCAAATGACTACAACCAAGCCCGCTTCTTTCGCTGCACGAGCCGCTTGCGCGATTTCTTCGTACTGGTGTTTGCGCTCTTCAGAACCAGGATAGATTGTAAAACCAATACCTGCACAACCCAAACGTAAAGCGTCGTCTACGTAAGAAGTTAAAGCAGAAATAGGAGCTTTATTCGAGTAAAGCGTGTCTGAGTTATTGATTTTAAGAATCAACGGAATTTCACCCGCGAAATCGCGCGCAATCGCTTCAATAGCACCTAGCGGAGCCGCATAAGCGTTGCAACCAGACTCGATCGCCAATTGCACGTGGTAAGCCGGATCGTAACCATCTGGATTTTTCGCAAAAGAGCGCGCCGGACCATGTTCGAAACCTTGATCGACTGGCAAAATAACTAGTTTGCCCGTGCCAGCTAACTTTCCGTGGTTCATCATACGAGCTAAATTCGTAAGAACTCCTGGGTTGTCGGCTCCGTACCAGTTCAAAATCTCTCTAACTCTTGGCGTCATCGCTGCTCCTATAGTTCGTGCATTGTGCAATTAGGGTTTTAAAGATGTTCGATAAAGTAGTGAGTTTTTTCCATATAATCAAGCGCGTCCTACATTAACACGCTTGGCATAAAAGACTCTATGGTATAGTTTCCGCAGATGCCAGCGCAGTGCTGAAGCGACGGATGTCGCCCCGGCTGAATCCGCTCCTAAATCGAGGTCTGTTATGAACGTCACTTTCGAACCAACTCCAAACCCAGCCACAATGAAGTTTTTGCTTCACCGCGAAGTCACGGCCCAGGGCTTTGATTGCCCGACGGCACAAGAGGCCGAGCGTTCACCATTGGCTTCGAAAATTTTTGGCTTCCCTTGGACCAGCTCGGTTTACGTCGGCCCTGATTTTATCACCGTGACCAAACAAGACTGGGTCGATTGGGAGCTTTTAGCCCAACCTTTAAGCGGCCTTATTCAAGAACACCTGGATAACAACGAACCGATCGTCGTTGAATTTGTGGCGATGCCGGAAGACGACGAAAATGATTTACCGATCGTGCGCAATATCAAATCCGTTTTAAACCGTGAAATCCGCCCCGTTGTGGCCTTGGACGGCGGCGATATCGTTTTTTCTAAATACGAAAATAACGTGCTGTACATTCACATGCGCGGCGCTTGCTCCGGATGCCCTAGCTCAAGCATTACCTTGAAAGAAGGCATTGAAACTCGCATGCGCGAGCTTTTCCCGGAGATCACTGAAGTTGTCGCAATCTAAATTTGTTCAAGAAAGCCGTGCCCTGGCGTTTTTGTCAGGGCCGATTATCGTCGGCCAAGTCGGTCAGAATCTGATCAACTTGGCGGATACGATTATGGTCGGAGCCTTAGGCCCTTTGGCTTTGGGCGCGTCAGCGTTTGCCGCGAGCATTTATTTTATTTTCTTAGTATTTGGCATTGGTGTCTTGTCGCCCGTGACCGCCCTGTTTGCGCGCATGCAAGGACAGCAAAATTATCCTTACGGCGGTGTTTTATTAAAACACAGTCTGCTTGTCGCCCTTGGCTTGTCGGTTTTCATCATCGGCATTCTGTACATCTTACTTCCGAACCTGCATCATTTTGGTCAAACACCGGAAGTTTTAGAAATGGGCCGCTCTTTTTTCCAAATCATCGCGTGGTCGGTTTTACCCAGCATGATCTATCAAGCCTATAAGCAGTTTACCGATGGCATTGGCAACACCAAGATTTCCATGCAAGTGATGATCTTTGCCGTCATCTTTAATATTGGCGGCAACTATATTTTGATTCACGGGTTGTACGGCTTTCCAAAATTGGGTTTGAATGGCTCGGCCTGGGCGACCTTGATTGCGCGCAGTTTGATGGCGCTGATTATGATTGTCTATGTGCACGCTCATCCTCGCTTAAAAAAATATCTGCAAGAACGTTGGATCAATCCTTTAGACACGCATCTTTTAAAAAACTTAGTGCGCTTGGGGCTTCCCAACGGGATGACTTATTTGTTTGAGGTCGGAGCCTTTTCATCTGCCGCCCTGATGATGGGTTGGTTCGGCGCAGGCCCCCTGGCGGCGCACCAAATTTCGATCAGCTTAGCAAGTATGACTTTTTTGGTGACCACAGGTGTGGGTATCGCTGCCAGTATTCGCGTCGGTTACGAACTTGGCCGCGGCGATTACGCCTCTTCGCGCTTTGCCGGATTCACCGCCATCAAATTAGGCGCGATCTATATGTTTGCTTGCGCCCTAGGTTTTTTCTTTTTGCGCCATCATTTGCCAAAAATTTATGTGACCGACATCGACGTCATTGACCTCGCGGCGCAGATCTTTGTTATTGTCGCCTTCTTTCAAATCTTTGACGGCATCCAAGCCGTGGCGATTGGTGCTTTACGCGGCATGAGTGACACACAAATGCCAAGCCTTATTGCGTTCTTTGCTTACTGGATTATGGGATTACCTTTGGGGTATATGCTGGCCTTCCATTGGGGCATTGGCCCTGTGGGTATCTGGATGGGACTTTTAATCGGGCTGATCTTTGCTTCGACTTTACTTACTTGGCGCTTTCACATATTGAGCAAACGCCATTTAAGTACTTTATAAGAAAACGCTTTGGCAGCTCATCACTTCTGGTTTTAAAGTTAAAGAAGAATCAAAGCGCAAGATTTCTTTAAGTTCGGACCAGCCTAGCTTAATTAAATCACGGTGGCTGATTTTTTCCTCAAGAATCAAACGACGGTAAACCATAAATGGATTTTTTCGGGCCATTAACTTCATCAAGGTCGTAATCGTTAAAGGACTGCCGCTTTCCTTCAACATCTTATTGATGATCACAATACCACGATTCAGATTAATAAAGTCATAAGGCAACTTTAATCCTGAGTCCATAGCCCACGCTGTCCAGATTTCTAAAGAGGGCCGAGCTTCGTGGCCAGCAAGAATACTTTCTACGCGTTCTCGCACCAAATGATAGAATCTGTCCTGGGTGATTGTATTGTCACTTTTTTCACTCATGCTCCAGAAGGCACGTGCGATCAGATCGGAGTTTAAAATTTCCGTCCCAACACCTAAGACAGTAACTCGCTTTTGCAAGTCCCGGGACAGCACGCCCCCCATGCCATAGTCTAAGATATTGACGCGGATTTGTGGATCCGTGGTCTGCACTAAGAAATTTCCTTGATGCAAATCCGAATGGTAAAATCCATCGCCAAACAAAACTTCCTGGGCCCACACTTTGCTGATTTCTTCAACCAGTACCCGTTTTAGCTCAGGAATGTTTTCAAGATAAGTATTTACTTCTTTATCCAATTTTTTGCCGAAGACCATTTCCTGCACCATTAATTGCGAATTGGCAGGCCCCAGATAGACCTTTGGTACGCGAATTTCCAGAGCGTTCTTATAGTCCGTCGTTTTCAAGATGATATCTTTATCATAGCGCGGTTTTGCAAAGATCTGACGCTGAATCGTATCGTGCTGACTTAATTCCGCCAGCACTGTGCGCGTAATATCTTGAACGATGGGTCCTAACTTAGGAGCCCCCGTTTTTCGAAACTCGGGGTCCGCATCCAAGATGACTGCGACAGAAGTTAAAATCTTGCGATCTTCTTCAATGCGTTCTGCGATGCCTGGCTTAATAAAGCGCACAACGACATCTTTAACTTTTCCATCGATCTTAATTTTTGCGCGATGAACCTGTGCCATGGTCCCAACACCTAGAGGCGCGCGCTCAAAGTAAGTAAATTCAAAATGACTCTTTTCTTTTTCTAAGATCTCTTGCACTTGATGCCAAGGCACGGGGCGCACCGAGCTTTCCAAACGGCGAAATACTTCCAACATCTCTGGCTGTAAACCACCTTGGCGAGCGACGATTTGCAAAAGCTTCTGCAATTGGGGGCCGCTGTTTTGCACCATGATTTCAAATTTTTGCAGATCGTTTGCCAGTAAATCACTGCCAAAATACGAAGACACGATCAGTTTTTTTGACTCTGGAGTTAATCTTGAAAAGTATTCGCTTAACAAAGTCTGCATCAGAATACGCATGGACTCTTCTCTGCCCTTGGTCGCAAAACTGGCCATGGCGATTTTTTCACCGACCCGATCAAGCTCTTTCATGCGCTCGCCTAAAAAGGCCGAGCCTTCCTCGAGGGCTAAGAACTCAAGGGCTTTGTCACCTTGTCCAGAGCGTGCAAAATCCAAGATTTTTGTACCGAACTTTTCAAGACGCGAAAGCTCTAACAAACTATCAAATTCAATCTGTTTCTTTAATTGCTCTTGCTGCCAATTTAGATATTCATAAATTTTGCGATGGATACGTGGACTGTCCGAGGTAAAAACGCGAATGCCCGGCGCTGATTTTTTTTCGATAATGTCTAGATCCAAGGCCACGCTCTGCGTGTCGGGCCAGTCGCCACGGAATTGACTTAAGAACTCTTCAAAACTATTTACTTTGATATTCTGGACGCCAGCTGCGGCCATGCGCAAAAGATAGGATCTTCCACGGTTGATGATCTCGACTTTTTTTTGCTCTGATTCACCTTGCGCTAATAAGGCATAAGATAAAGCCACGCGCTGCTCAAAAGAAAGGTATAGCCCCATGGAATCGGGCACCATGGCGCTGGCAAATCTAGAAATAAATAAGAATCCGACCGCGATCAGACTCAGTCGCTTTAGCATTAGAAACCTCAGTACAGGAAACGTCCTGAGCCGGGTTATGCATTAATTGGACCGCATATAAACGCAATAATGAAGCTTTAAGCTGGCCAAGCCTTAGACAGAGACGACTTAGGGCGCGGAATTTAAACTTTAGCGGAAAGCCACTTCAAACTTTCCTTGTACGTGTACTCGATCACCTCGGGGCCAACATGAAGCTTATTCGGACCTGATGCCGGGATTTTTAAGGTCTTTAGAAAGAACGGTTCTGCGTGATGCTTTTTATAAAAACGCGTGTCTTCGTAATTACTGACCCAACCTTCTGCATCGAGGTAATGATACACGATGGGATGCTCTGAATCCGCAAGCCCTTTGACTGCGGGGCGATCTAAAACCCCGCCATCCCAATACAAGCGACCGTCAATCCGCACGGGTTGAAATAACAGCGGCACGGCACACGATGCGCGGCAAGCTTTTGCCACGGAGCCCGAAGTAAGAACTTTTGTTTTACGCGCAAAAATATCGAAGACTGAAATCTGCAAAGGCAATTTCATTTCTGCAAAATCCGTAAGAAGATGTCCGCCTAAAAACTCTTCCAGTTTTTCACCTTTTAAAAGACCAAAACCTAAACCTGGGTCCCAGAAATCGGACTTTTTTAAACTCAAACAAATAGAGCGAATTTCTTTTGCAGACAAACCACTGGCAATCCCCGCAGAGACAATGGCTCCGGCACTGCTTCCGGTCACAACGTGAGGCCGTAGTTGCACTTCTTCAAGAGCTTGCACAAATCCCGCATGGGCGAAAAAACCAAAAAACCCTGATGACAGGCTCAGTGAAAAGGGCTTTTCAGCTAAGGTCTCAGCGCGGTTTTTATGCATGACGGTCTCCTTTTGATACGTCGAAGATATTAACGCCTCTTTTCAAAAAATGTCCATCACAAATGAAATCTCAAAGCGAGACAGCTTTGACGACCTATTAATCAACCTATTTGATTCCAACTGGCACTTCTGTTGCTCTTTAGATCCCTGAATGGGTTTCTACCCGGAGGAATTTGTATGGTGCGCAGAGCTCTTAGCAAAAAGTTTCTAAATGCGTGGTTGGCTTTCACCTTGGTCGCCCCGTCATTTACTTATGCCCAACAGGTACCAAAAGCTTCGACTGCTGCAACTGCTGCCGACGACCAAAGCTGGGTCCTTACAAAAACCCATGGAATGAAATTCTATAAACCGAGTGACATCTTTAGCGGAAAGGTTCTTTTCGCTGACATTCCTGAGGCCGAATACATTAATACTGAAGGCACCCAAGATCACAATGTGCAGATGAAAAAGATTCTTTATTTCTTAGAAAGCCAAGGGATTGCCTTAGGCTTGGGCGTGAATGCCAACCGCGATTCTTTCTTCGACCTTTATGCACCGTTTGTAGATATCTTATTAGATGAGCCCGCTGCGGAATTCGGACAAACACGAGAGTCTGAAGTAGGTAAAATGCACTTTCTTACCCACGATAGCACCCACTTAAAAATGGGTATGCCGGGACCGCGCTTAAGTGACCTTAAAGACAAAGCCGCAGCCAAAGAAAAACTTAAGAAAATTCTTATGCACAAAGAAGCTTTGGCTTCAGCATGGACAAGTATCAACCACGCAAAATGGTATTGGAAATGGCGCTATGTTCAAGATGGCGGCACCAACTTAGAGCAATTTGATCGCTACAATAAAGGTTTAGCCTCTATCGGAAACTTTGCTCCTCGCGATTACACCAACTTACTAGAGGCCTACATGAGTGGGCGCTTCTGGGATATGCAAAAGGTTTATAAGAAAAGTATCG
>CAMLMF010000028.1 GCA_946480995.1 uncultured Bdellovibrio sp.
TTCAAGAAGCTGCTTAATGTAGACATTCAGTTGTTCCACGGAAAGAACAGAAGGCTCGTTGTCTTTCGTTGGAATGGCGGATGAAATTCCAACGGATCCCAAACTCATCTGGGCAGAAACTTCGAATTTACGAAGGGGCTGATTAGGTGCATCTGACATGGGAGAAAACTAATGCTCCCATTCGAGCGAGTCAATAAGTTAAGAGGACAAATTAGAGGGAGGAATACCAGACGTTCTGCGCCGACCACAGACCGCCGACAAAGAAGCAAAACCATCCTAAACTTTTGTGACGCGCGAGGTTCGCAAAAGCTTGTCCCATGCGCTCTTGGCCGATGCGTACAAGAACCGGGTTCTCCAACACAAGTACCATTAAGAGTCCATAGAAAAAAACAAAGAATGGAAAAATAAAATCTAACTTTTCTGGCGTCATATCCAATTTATCGGTGGCTTGGCGCAATTGCCAAAGTCCGGTTTCATTGACGAAATTAAAAGACCTGCTAGAATGGTTTGTAGAGGTTCGACGGCGTAAAGCTCATCGAAATTAAACCTTACAAGCATATTTTTGGGGACTGTCCCTGACAATGGTGAGCAAGCTCAGCTCGTACTGAGAAGCCTAAAGTTGTTATAATGGTCGCCCACCTTAGCTAAAACAGGTTTATGTTTCAGAGTGGCCATCGAGCCTTTTTTTATTGCCCTCCGCAAATCTCCGTCTCAACGTGACACGTTTACTGACAAAAACTTCGTCACTATCACCTAAACATAAGTGAAGTTTTCAAGCTCCCTGTCATTCAGTGGGGTCCTTTAAAATCCGATAAGTTCAACATGAATTTACGTTGGATTTCCATCGTTGCCATAGCTATTTCGGCCTTAGCTCTCTCTGCTTGCGGAGGCAGCTCCCTTTCGGGTAACGACTATGGATCTCAACCTGCGGCAGCGGAACCTCCTTATTATGGTAAGCCCACTGACATCGCTGATGGTCTGCAAGTCAAAGTGCTAGCTAAATTTCTCTATCGTCAAACGGACTTCACACCTGGCGGCGGAACTGCGAACGGTCTTGGCGCTGTTGTGGCCAGTGGCAATGCTTTGCCAATTCCCTTTGCCGAGTTTCATATTTATGACTCTTCAGGGACTCGTATTCAGCAAGGCGAAACAACGACGGCGGGCCTTGCTGACTTTAAAATCCCGAAAACTGCAGGGACCTATACGCTGAAAGTTTTTTCTCGGGCGCTCAATAGCTATTTGAATATCAGCGTTCTTGAAGACATCTACAACAATACTCCTTATTCGATTTCTAAGACCTTTACGGTGACTAGTGCCCATATCACGAGCGGCCTGTTGGATCTTTCAAGCGCGCCCGTGTACGCCGAAGCTGACGAGGCGTTGTCTTCTAAAATTGAGGGTGGCGCCTTTAACATTATGTTTGATGTTTTAATTGCCAATGAATACATCCGCCGCAACATCGGCAAAAATGGCACGACTCCTGGCGTCCCGACTTCAAACTCTAACACCTGGTGGGTTGCTGACAAAGTCACTGTTTATTGGAAAGCGGGCTTTAATCCTTACACATATTTTGATTCCGGGGGCGCACCGTTGTCGTTCTATTCTCCGGGAGAAAAAAAGCTGTACATCTTAGGTGGCGTAAGTGGTGACGTTAAAAAAGCCGACACTGATCATTTTGATGATTCAGTTATTTTGCATGAGTACGGTCACTTCTTAGAAGATACCTTCGGCAACTCAGGCTCCCCAGGGGGATCTCACAACGGCAACTTTGTGATTGATCCGCGCTTAGCCTGGAGTGAAGGTTGGGCGAATTACTTCCAAGCTGCGGTTCTTACGGGAGCTGATGCCTTTGACGACAGTCAAGCCCCTGAATCCCGAATGCCGACGAATAAAAAATATCAATACTATGTCGACACCTATGGCTATAAGGGCAGTGGTAAGTACGGCGTGGGCATTGCCTTTAACTTAGCAGAAGTCGGCACCAATGCTGATTATGATCCTGTCGGCACACATCCGCAAAACACAGGGATTTTCCGCGAAGTTTCTATTGCTAGAACTCTTTACAAATCGACTCGCGCCACAACCGAAAGATACCCAACTTCGGTCTCTTCAAACAAAGGCGGAGGCATCGCATTTTCTTCCGTGTGGAAAGCTTTTTCAGGCGAAGATACCAACGGCTATTCGCGCACAAATCCTTGGGCGAAAAGCTTCAATAATCGTACGATGTACCCTGTACCAAACGGCGGCCTTTTCAATTGGTTCCTTGCCCAAAATGGTGCGAACAACACCGAGTGGACTGACATTTTGACCGAAGAAAAACAAGTCGCGCAAACTCGGGACTATGCTTATTACTTAGATACTGGAACTTGCACGAATGTATTTACGAATGCGGCCGCCGAATCCACCATGTCTCCGAGCGATTCTGTGAAGCGTTCGGATCAGCAAATGAACAATGATTTCTATTTGTATTACCATGATGGCGGAAGCGCAACCCTCGCCCTTTCATACTCCACCACGGGTACTGCGATGGATTTGGACTTAGTTCTTTATTCAAGTTCCTATGTGTATTTTGAAGATTACTATGTGAACGCAGGTTACACCTCACCGTATGTGGTGCGCGCCAGCAGAAACACAGGCACTTCTTCTGAAAGCATTAGCTTAAACGGTCTTGCGGCAGGCTTCTATATTCTGAATGTTAAAGTGAATATGCGCGGATCTTCGATTGGAAAAACGGGCACAGCGACTTACACAATTACAAAAAATGGATTGACGACATTATGTGGAAAAGAAAGATAGTTCTTATAGTCGGCACAGGCCTTTGCCTTGGCGCCTTTGGCACTAATTACTTTGCGAAAAATTCTTCGCGGGGTCCGGCATCTATCGTCACAAACAAATCCAACCTGTGGACGCCAGCTCCGTTGGGTAAACACTTGGCTTTATTCAAAGTTGAAATTGCCAGCTCCGTCATCCCTGAGTCTGATAAGGATGAAACAACGTTAACGGGTCGGATATTAGTGAACCAAGAATTTAGCAGCGACCTGGCTTACGCCTGGGACCTGCCGGAAGAAGTTCAAGTGATCGAGGGAAATGTCTCTGACACTTTGGCAGGTGTGCAAAAGGGACAAATCGTTGAGCTGAAGTTAACTGTCGTGGGCTTCAGCAAAGAAAAACAAAAACTTATCAGCCTACAAGCTTCTGGAAAAAAGGGAGCTGAAACTTTGGGAACGTCTGCGATGTTAGCAAGCCGTCCCGAGGACACATGGGAAGCCGTAGCCCCCAATATGAAAAAAGACGCCGAGGAGCAGTTAGGTACTGGCAAATCTCGTCGTGGTCAGTCGGAATAATCTATTGTAACGGGATGACTTCGATCTCTGGATTGAATTGATCCCGCAAGATGCCTTCAATCGCCATCAAAGTTCCTGACGTCGCACTTGGACAAGTGCCGCACGCGCCTTGATAAAACACGTAAAGCTTATTGTCTTCATACTTCACCACATCCAAGTCCCCACCGTCGCCTTGCAAACCAGGACGCACTGTTTGATCGAGGATTTCTTCGATCTGTTGTACTTCCGGTGGCAAGTTCGCACGACGCATTTTCTTTTCATCAAATTGCGTTTGCTGTGGGTTATGCGCTGGCATGCGAGTTTGAATCACAGCACAGACATTTTTTTGAATCTCTTCTGGATCTTCATCAAAGTTGTGCGTGATCGTGATCACATTTTGAAAGAAGTGAACTTGGCGCACACCGATGACTTGAAACAATGACGAAGCCAACAAGCTTTGATCAGCTTCTTTGGCATCAGCATAAGTCGCCTTACCTTCAGTCAATACGGGGCGATCCAAAACGAATTTCCATGCGTTTGGATTTGGGGTTGCTTGAATACGGATCAGAACATCTTGGCTGCTCATAACAACATCTCCCGGGCTTTCACCACGGCTTTTACTAAGGACTTAATATCTTCATGATTATTATATACTGAAAACGAAGCACGTACAGTGCCTGGGACACCAAATTTCGCCATTAACGGCTGAGTGCAATGATGACCTGCGCGGACAGCCACACCTTCACGATCCAGGATCTGACCCACATCAGAATGGTGAGCCCCTTTCAGATTAAATGAAAGGATCGGTCCTTTATCTGCCGCTGTTCCGACGATTTTTACGTCAGGAATTTGCAGCATCTGTGTCGTCGCGTCTTTTAAAAGTTCCATTTCATAGGCGTGGATATTTGCAAAACCAATGCTTTCGACAAAATCAATCGCCGCATGCAAACCCACTGCTCCTTCGACGTGCGGAGTTCCCGCCTCGAAGCGGAAAGGCACATCGTTAAAGGTCGTTTTTTCAATAGTCACTTTAGCAATCATGCTGCCGCCACCTTGATACGGAGGCATCGCTTCTAAAATTTCTTTTTTCCCATAAACGACACCAAAGCCAAAGGGACCGAAAAGTTTATGCGCAGAAAAAACAAAGAAATCACAGTCGATGTCTTTCACATCCACTTTAGCTTGTGACACGATCTGCGCCCCGTCGATTAAAACTTTAGCACCAGCTTCATGGGCAAGCTTGGTCAAAAGTTTCATATCGGTATTCGTACCCAGCGTGTTCGAACACGCTGTGAACGCGACCATTTTCGTTTTTGATGATAACTTCTTCTTAAAGTCTTCAAGATCCAATTCACCGTTTTCTAAAACAGCGGCGGCCACAACTTTGGCACCCAATTTTTCAGCCACGATTTGCCAAGGAACGATGTTGGCGTGATGTTCCATCTCTGTGATCAGGATCTCATCACCGGCTTTTAAAGAAATCGCGCCCCAAGAATTTGCCACCAAATTAATCGCCTCCGTCGTACCTCGCACAAAGATGATTTCATCAGAAGAAGCCGCCCCTAAAAAGTCCGCCACTTTTTGACGAGACGACTCGAAGGCTTGCGTTGCGACGTCACCCAAATAGTGCGCGCCCCGATGCACGTTCGATGTTTCATAGGAGTAAAATTTAGTAATGCGATCAATCACTGACTGTGGCTTTAATGTGGTCGCAGCACTGTCCAAATAGACAATGCTTTTACCGTAAGCTTGCTGAGTCAGCGCAGGAAACTGCGCCCGAATCGCTGCAAATTGTTTTTCTAAATTATCCATATCCCTATCCATTCAGATGAAGTTTGTTAAAAACTTCATCAAGATGGCGAGACAACCATTTTTGTGTTTTCTCGTCGGAAAGTTTGTAAATCACTTCAGAAAGAAAGCCGTAACTTAACATCGGAACAGCCTTAGCTTTTGGAATCGCGCGTGACTGCAAATAGAATAGCTCTTCCTTGTTCAGCTGCCCTACAGTTGATCCATGGGCCGCCTTTACGTCGTCTGCATAGATCTCAAGACTTGGTTTGCTGTCGGCTTCTGCCTTGGTGTTCAAAATCAAATTGTTATTCAACTGGGCCGAGTTCGCCTTCTGCGCATCTTTACGAATCAAAACTTTGCCACAGAAAACGGCACGGGATTCGCCATCCAGAATGCCCTTATAAAGTTGCGTGGTATTGCATTCACCTACGGCATGATCAATCAATGTCGTGTTGTCGACGTGCTGTGATCCCTGAACTGCGTAAACGCCTAGAATTTGCGAATCAGAACCGGCACCCTTAAGAACCACATCCAACGAGTGGCGCGATAAGCTCGCACCCGTCGCAAAAGCTAAGCTTTCGACATTGGCATGCTTCGCCACGTGAATGCGCGTGCGCCCGATATTAATTGCCGCTAAGGCCTCTGCCTGAACGCGCACATAAGAAACTTTGGCACTTTCGCCGACATGTAAATCTAAAACAGAGTTTACAAAATACGGAGAATCCGCAGAGCCATAATAACTTTCTAAGAACTTCACCGAAGAGCGCGCACCCACTTCAATACGCACACGTGGCGTCACCATCAAAGAAGTCGTCGCTTCGTTGGCCGTGAAAAACACGAAATTCACAGGTTTATCCACAGAGATTTCTTTAACAACAGAAATCGCTAGTGGTCGCACCACATACGCCGCATTTAAAGCGTCGAAGGTGTCATCAAAGTCATTTGTGTATTCAGCAAGCTCTGTCATGTGAACGCCCGCAGGCAATTCGTCAGAAAGAGTTTTATTAAGAACACCGTTAAAGAACACGACGTTAGTAAAATCAGTGTTCAAATATTTTTTAATTTCTAGAATCGTGTCGTGACTTGGCGCTGTTGCGTGCAAAGAACTTGGCTCGAAGTTTTTATCGGCCAAAGTTTTTACACTGGTATAATGCCAGTCTTCTTGATTACGAGTCGGCAGTCCCTTGTGAAGTGCATAGTCATGCGCTGCCTGACGGAAGGAAGCAAGCGCCCCTGCCGCTGGATTCTTGAGACTGAATTTGTCGTAAGTAGTCAGTAAATGCATTTCATTCCCCAAGATCGCCTAGTTAATCAACCAGTCGTAACCTTTTTCCTCTAGCTTTAAAGCCAATGAGCTGTCGCCAGTTTCAACAATTTTTCCGTTCACTAAAACGTGAACGAAGTCCGGCTTAATGTAATCCAAAAGGCGTTGGTAATGCGTTACCAAGACAATTGCATTGTCTTTACGACGAAGCTTATTCACGCCGTCTGAAACCACGCGAAGAGCATCGATATCAAGACCTGAATCCGTTTCATCCAATAAAGCCAAACGCGGTGACAACACAGCCATTTGCAAGATTTCGTTTTTCTTTTTTTCGCCACCAGAAAAGCCTGTGTTCACAGGACGATCCAAGTATTCAGGCTTCATGCTGACAAGTTTTAATTTTTGCACCAGGAATTCGCGGAACTCCCCCTCAGGCATAGGCTCTGAACCTTGATGTTGCAAAACCGAGTTAAAAGCTGTGTGCAAGAATGTAAAGTTAGAAACCCCAGGTACTTCCACTGGATATTGGAAAGCTAAGAAGATGCCTTCTTTGGCTCTTTCATCGGGTTCTAAATCCAAAAGGTTCTTCATTTGGAAATTGATATCGTAAAGCACTTCGCCTGAAGTCACTTCATACGCCGGATGACCGGCAAGAACTTTTGAAAGAGTCGACTTACCAGAACCGTTAGGTCCCATGATCGCATGCACTTCGCCAGCGTTGATTTTTAAACTTAAACCTTTAAGAATTTCTTTTTCTTCAACACGTGCGTGCAGATTCTTAATTTCTATCATGTTACCCCACAGAATTTTCTAATTTCATTTCAATTAACTTCACGGCCTCGACGGAAAACTCTAACGGAAGTTCTTTGAAAACTTCTTTACAGAATCCGTTGACCAACATCGAAATAGTTTTTTCCATATCTAGACCGCGTGATTGCAGATAAAAAATCTGATCTTCACTGATACGCGAAGTGGTTGCTTCATGCTCGAGTGTCGCGGTTTTATTTTTGACTTCAATATACGGATAAGTGCTGGCACTGCACTTATCACCCACAAGCATCGAATCACACTGCGAATAATTGCGTGCGTTTTCTGCCGAAGGCATGATCTTCACTTGGCCACGGTAAGTATTTGAAGACTTATCCGTTGAAATGCCTTTTGAAATAATCGTGCTCTTAGTGTTTTTACCAATGTGGATCATCTTCGTGCCGGTATCAGCTTGCATCATGTCGTGGGTTAACGCGACAGAGTAAAATGCGCCTTCAGAGTAATCCCCTTGCAAGATGCACGAAGGATACTTCCACGTGATCGCAGATCCTGACTCCACTTGTGTCCACGAAATTTTTGAACGCTTGCCGGCGGCCTTACCACGTTTTGTTACGAAGTTATAAATACCACCACGACCTTCTTTGTCGCCGGTGTACCAGTTTTGCACTGTCGAATATTTAATTTCAGCATCGTCGTGGGCAATCAATTCAACAACCGCTGCATGCAATTGATTTTCATCGCGTTGCGGAGCTGTACAGCCCTCAAGATAATTAACGTAACCACCCTCATCACAGACCAACAATGTTCTTTCGAATTGGCCCGTGTCTTTGGCGTTGATACGGAAGTACGTTGAAAGATCAATCGGGCAACGCACGCCTTTAGGGATATAACAGAATGAACCGTCAGTGAAGACAGCGGCATTTAAAGCGGCGTAGTAATTGTCCGTGTACGGAACCACAGTGCCCAAATATTTTTTTACTAAGTCAGGGTGCTTGTGAACAGCTTCAGAAATAGAACAGAAGATGACCCCTGCTTCATCTAAAACTTCCGTGTGGGTAGTGCCGACTGAAACCGAGTCAAAAACCACGTCCACGGCAATGCCGGAAATACGTTTTTGTTCAGTGAGCGGAATCCCCAACTTTTCAAATGTTTTGATTAACTCTGGATCTAACTCATCCAAAGATTTTGGTTTGTCCGCGTCTGTTTTCTTCTTCGGCGCTGAATAGTAACGGATCGCTTGGAAATCAATTTTCGGGTACGAAACATGGGCCCATGTCGGCTCTTCCAAAGTAAGCCAGTGACGGTATGCTTTTAAGCGATAGTCTAACATCCACTCAGGTTCATTTTTCTTTGTTGAAATTAAACGAATGATGTCTTCGTTTAAACCTACGGGGGCTTCGTCGGATTCAATGTCCGTCGTAAAGCCATACTTATATTCGTAGCTTTCAAGTGGATTGTTTGAAGAGGGTTTGTTGTTATCCATTCAGAGCCTCAGTTGTTTTTTTCGCGATGGTATTTTTATCCACAAGAAGATCTTTCAAGCTCAGGCTTTTATAAAATTCTGTAAGACGATTATTTAACTGCGTAATAGGTGAAACGATGTTGCAAGTCCCTTTGATTTCGCACGGGGCTTCGTTGTTTAAACATTTGACTAGGGCTGTAGGGCCTTCGATCACATCAACAAGATCTTGCATTGAAACTTTGGCCAAATCTTTAGTGATCTGATAACCACCATTCACGCCATATTCGGCGCGCAAGAATCCACCTTTTTGCGCCATTTGTTGCATCACGCGCGCGGTGGCATCAAACGGAGTATGGAAAGCGTCAGAAACTTCTTTCGCCGTGGTTAACTCGCCTGGAATTTTTTTGCTCATGTGCTTTAAAGCCATAAGCGCATATTCAAGTTTTCGATTGATTTTATTCATAAGTAACCCGTTTCAATGGCCTGGTTCTAAACGAAAGCGAAATGAAAAACAAGATGAAATACGCCTTATTTTAACGTATTTAAGGCTGTGACAGAAAAGAACCGTAAAGTTTGCAAAAAATATGGTGATTCCAATGCTTTAGGGTGCTATACGAAAGTCCTATGAGAATTATTTTCATCACCATCGCCAGCGTTATTGCCCTTGCTATACTTGTTTTAATGGCCCGTATTTGGGGCATGGGTCAAGTCCACTATAAGTTCGAGCACGCCTTCTTTAATGGCACAACCCCCATGATCATCGTGAAGGCCGACACTTTGGAGGCCGCGAAAGAGGCTTTAAAACTTCGCCCCGATGCGATCATCTGGGCTGATGTGCGCTTTTCGCGCGAAAAAATTCCGTTCGTATTGCCCGCTTCTCGCGATGTCGAATTCTTAGATATGAAAAAGGCAGAGCAAGAGAAAAATCCGACAACACCGATCTTGATTGGCGGCCGCTTAACCGAATATCCGTGGGAGCAGATCAACGAATTTTACAAGACCACGCCGGCTTTGAAAGAATATTACGAACAGTTTCCGCAAACTCGTTTTGTTTTAAATATTATCGACAACACATCCGAAGCCCACATCGCCTTAGTCAATGCCATCAAGGACTTTAAGCCCAATGAGCGCACCTTTATTCAAAGTGATGCGTTGATTTTGATGACTTCGATTAAAGAAATTAAGCCTGAGTGGGTGTATGGAACAAGCACTCCGGATCTGATGCGTTTTTTAACGTTTGATTCGATGTTCATTCTGCCGTCGACACAATTTAAGGGCGATGTTTTTGTTGCGCCATTTTTGCTGCGTAAACGTCCGGCATTTAACAACGATATCATCGCAGAAATGCGTCACCGCAATAAGCGAGTTATTTTAGGACCAATCACGAATGAGAATGAGTATGCTGAGGCGAGTCGCTTAAATGCCGACGGACTTATTACAGAGAATTTGCCTCAATTGCTAAATCTCCTCGGCCAAGGTCCTGCCAAGTAGGTTGAACTCGACCGCATTTGGGCATATCTTTTTAACCTGGGACGAAAGTTGCGTTCCACTTCGGAGGTTAAGATATGTCCGCTTTTTCTTTTATTAATGTGGCTGAAGCCGCCCCTGCAGTTTCTGTAAATACCAGCCCCATGGACGCCATATTTCAGGCTAGTCCTATCGTCCAGCTGACACTTATCATCCTGATCGTCCTTTCTATTTTCTGTTGGGCGATTGGTTATACCAAATATCAAACCTTCAAAAAGATGAACGAGTCCGATGAACTTTTCTTAAATAAGTTTTGGAAAGTAAATTCCCTGGATACTTTGTATGAAGACATCGATCAGTATAGTGACTCTTCTGTCGCTCGCGTCTTTAAGGCCGCTTACTTAGAGATGAAAAAGATTTCAGAGTCTCCGCTGTTGGCTCGCAATGAAGGTGATAAGCCGATCTTGTCAGGCATCGACAACTTAGAGCGCATGCTGAACAAAGCTTCCGAAAACGAAATTGCTAAATTGGAATCACGCCTTACTGTTTTAGCAACAACTGGCAGTACCGGTCCATTTATCGGATTATTTGGTACGGTGTGGGGGATCATGGGATCTTTCCACAAAATCGGCCAAACAGGATCGGCAAGTTTAGCAGTTGTTGCTCCGGGTATTTCTGAGGCATTGATTGCCACGGCGATTGGCCTTGCGGCCGCGATCCCTGCGGTTGTGTTATACAACAATTTTATCGCTCGCATTCGTCGCCAAGAAGTCACCTTAAATAATTTCAGTGCTGACTTTTTGAATATCGTTAAAAGAAACTTCTTTCAGGGGAATTAAACGTGGGAATGGGTTCAGGCGGTAAGTCAAAAAGCCGCGCAACACTCAGTGAAATCAACGTAACGCCCCTGGTGGACGTGATGTTGGTGCTATTGATCATGTTCATGGTGACCACGCCCCTGATGCAGCAAGGGATTGAAGTGGATTTACCCAAGACTTCTTCGTCTGGTGTGGAACTAAATGATGAACCTTTTGTATTAGTAATTGGTCCAGATCAAAAAATGACTGTGGCAAAAACAAAAATTGCCATGAGCGAGCTGCGCCCTAAGTTAAAGGCGATTTTTGAAAACAGAAAAAACAAGCAAATTTATATTCAAGCAGATCGTAAAGTGGATTACGGCTTCGTCGCGGAAGCTATGGCCGAAATACGCGCTGCTGGGATTTTTAATATCGGACTTGTCACCTTACCAAAAGATCAGTGAGCAATTTAGAACACCAAACCCCTACTTCAGATGACCAACTTTCCCGCGGCCTCGGGGTTTCTTTTGCTATTCATGCGCTGATTGTTTCCTATTTCACTCTGAAAACAGTCTTTTTTCCGTCAGAGCAAATTGATTTTACTCAAGCCGTGCGTGTCGACATGGTGGCCTTGCCGGATAAATTGGATCCTAATTCTTTGCCTCCGGCACAACCAAAAGAAGAAGCCAAGCCTGCTCCGCCAGCGAAAGAAGTGGCGAAGCCCGTAACACCCAAAGCAGAACCAAAACCTGAACCCGCCAAAGCGGCCCTTCCGCCAAAGCCGGAAGAGGGTGTAAATATTGAAAAAGTTAAGAATCAACAGCAGAAAGCTTTAGATAAGCTGAAAGCGTTGGCTGCTCTGGATAAAATCAAAGAAGAAGTTGCTGCCGAAAAAGCTCCTCCAGGAGCTGGCAAAAAAGAAGACGGCGCGCCAAAAGTAAAAGGCAATGTCTTATCAGCTGGATCGGCATTAACAGGTCTAGCAAAACTAGAGCATCAAAGTTACGCCAATGATTTACACAATCATATTAAGCAGCATTGGTCTTTGCCAGAATGGTTGGCCAAGAAGGATTACAAAGCCCAAGCCCAAGTGTTTGTGGATACTCGCGGAAATATTTTAGGTCGGAAAATTGTTAAATCTAGTGGTAATTCAAGTTACGATGATGAGGTTTTAGCGACCATTGATCGCGCAGCTCCCTTTCCGGCTCCGCCAGAAAAACTGCAAGCGATCATGTCTGCTGATGGCATCATGATTGGATTCCCAGAATAATTTTTTAGGAGGCATCTTTATGATTAAGCAACTTCTGGCATTGCTCCTGGTTCTAAGTTCGCAGCCATTCTTCGCTTCGGCGCAAGAAGGTGGAATTTATATCAAAGCCGGCGAAGCACGCACAAAGAAAAGTCTTTTGGCGATGCCACCCCTGCAGTATTCGGGTTCTCCGGGCTCATCTAAATTCCAAGCCATTGGGGTTGATCTGTTTAACATCATCACCAATGACCTATCAGTTTCTTCTTACTTTCAGTTTATCGATCAAAAAGCCTTTCTCGAGGATACTACGAAAGTGGGCTTAACTCCCGCGCCCGGCTCCCCGAATGGCTTTAAATTTCAAAGCTGGTCAGCAATCCAAGCAGACTTTTTGATCAAGATGGGCTTTTCAATCGTTGGCAATGAAATCACGTTAGAAACTTACACGTACCACGTCCCTAAAGCACAATTGGTCTTAGGTAAAAAGTATAAAGGCACCGTGGGCAGTGTTCGTCGCCTGGCTCACACATTTACTAATGATGTGCTAAAAGCTCTGACCGGGGTTGAAGGTCCGTTCCTTTCGCGCGTCGTTGTTTCCAGTGATCGCTCCGGGGCACAGACGAAAGAAATTTTTGTGATGGATTGGGATGGCGCCAACGTAGACCAAGTTTCAACTCACAGAAGTATTTCGATTTCACCAGCGTGGTCCCCTGATAATTCTAAAATTGCTTACACCTCTTATGTTAAGCGCGTTGGGGCTAAGTTCAGAAATGCAGACATGTTGATTTTGGATCTAGCCAGCGGCAAACGGTCTTTGGTGTCTTATCGTCAGGGAATTAATTCGGGGGCGACTTTTGCTCCGGATAACAAGCACATCTATTTAACGATTTCCCAAGGCACAAGCCCGGATATTTATAAAATGACTTTGAATGGTGATCTGGCTGGAAAAATCACGAATGGCCCAGCCGGTGCTTTGAATGTGGAACCAGCAATGTCTAA
>CAMLMF010000029.1 GCA_946480995.1 uncultured Bdellovibrio sp.
CCGTGTCCCCGAAGATCCCGTCAGATCATAAGTCACCCGGGCTTGCGCAACAGACGTTAGCGCAAGAGTTGCAAGAATGACCAGGCTTACGAAACTTTTTTGCATAATTAGATTTAGTGATTAGTGTCGAGCATTTTTACGACTTCTTCGATATGCTCGGTTTCTAATTTGATCATGCCGCGGATCATTTCTTCCAAAGCGACGTCATCGTCACAATGCTTTAAAACTTCGCGGTACTTCGCCAAAGCAGCTTGTTCGAAGTCCAAGCTTTCTTTCAAGATATCTAAAACCTTATGGGTTTTAGTTTCTGGCACTTGAGAAACTTTCAATGAAGGATGGCCTCCGAAAGCCGTGATCTTTTCCCCGATCAGTGAGGCATGCTGATAGCCCTCATTGGCTTGCTCGTGGAACCACTTCACAATCGGAATTCGGTTCGGCCCCTTGATCATCAAAGCATAGTGCAAATAGCGCACAACCCCCGAGATTTCCATCTCGATGATTTCATTTAAGAGGGCCACTACTTTTTTATTTTCTTTGCCTGGCATAAAGTGTCTCCGTTGTCGTGGGCTGTTATTCGTCGTCTAATTCGTCGTCACCGACGACACCCAGATTGTATTTTTCAATGCGATAACGCATAGATCGGAACGAGATATGAAGTAATTTTGCGGCGCGCTTTTTAACGCCACCGGCAGCATGGATCGCCTTGACCAAAAGTTCTTTTTCGATCTGACCCATGACCTTATCTAAATCAACGCCATCATCTCCGATTTCGATTTCGTTAGACGACGCCATTTTTCTGCCTGAAGAGGTATTCACCATCGGTGGCAAAGATTCTGGCAAGATCGTCGCGCCCCCTTCAAGGGCCACCGTGCGCTCAATTAAATTTTCAAGCTCACGCACGTTTCCTGGATAATCGTATTTTTTCAAAATATCCATGGCCTCAGTGCTGATGCCACCGATATTTTTATTTAAGCGTTCGTTGTATTTTTTTAAGAAGTGACCTGCAAGCAATGGAATATCGTCACGACGTTCACGCAAGCTCGGTGTCTTAATATTGATAACATTTAAACGATAGAACAAATCTTGACGGAACCCGCCTTTTTGCACCATCTCTTCAAGGTTACGGTTTGTTGCAGCGATAATACGCACTTCAACTTTATTGTCATCCGTCGCACCCACACGACGAATCACACGCTCTTGAATGGCACGAAGAAGTTTTACTTGAATTGTTAACGGCAACTCACCGACTTCATCTAGGAATAAAGTTCCACCGTCAGCCACTTCAAACAAACCGGCCTTATCAGCCACAGCACCTGTGAAGGAGCCTTTTTTATGACCGAACATTTCTGATTCCATCAAGTTTTCAGGAATCGCACCACAGTTGACAGTAACAAACGGACGGTCTTTCAACGGACCGTTATAGTGAATCGCTTTAGCAACGACCTCTTTACCCGTTCCTGACTCTCCCGTGATAAGTACGTTCGTTGGAGTTTGCGACACGCGTTTGACCATGTCATAGATCGCGTGCATCGCCGTTGAATTTCCCACCATGTTTTGGAAGGAGTATTCTTTGACCAATTCTTTTTTAAGAGATCTATTTTCAACTTCTAAATTGCGCGAACGAAGAGCGTTGTGGATATTTAAACGAACTTCATCGATTTTAAATGGCTTCGTTAAATAGTCATAGGCGCCGGTTTTCATCGCTTCAACAGCGGTCTCTGTTGTTCCGAAAGCGGTGATTAGCATGAACACAGTGTCTGGATAAGACTCTTTCACATGCTTTAAAAGCTCAATCCCCGTCACGTGCGGCATTTGCAAGTCTGAGATAATCATATCGAAAGTTTTTTTAGTCAGAAGGTCCTTAGCTTTTTGGCCATCCTCAGCCAAAGTCACTTCATAGCCTTCTTTTTTCAGCATGATCTCTAAAAACTCGCGAATTGATTCTTCGTCATCGACAACTAGAATTCTCGACTTCATTATTACGCTCCCACGTCCTGTGTTATAAAATATTCTCTCAATTTGCTCTTGGGAAAGTCAAAGTAAACTCTGTCCCAACACCGACTTCACTCTCGACAAAAATTCTTGCTCCGTGCCCCTCAAGAATTTTATGAGTCACAGCTAGACCAAGGCCTGTGCCTTTGGGTTTGGTGGTATGAAAGGGCTCAAACATTTTCTTTTTTGTCGCCTCACTCATTCCGGATCCCGCATCGCGAATACGCACTTCGATGTCTTTGTCTGTCACCAAAGCTTTCACCGTGATCACGGGCTCTTTGGCTTCGTTCATAGCTTGATAAGAATTTATTATTATGTTCAAGAACGCTTGCTTCAACTTATCCCGACGGCCCAAAATATTTAAGCCCTGAGGGTATTCACGCACTTGCACGATCCCCTCGCGCACTTGTTTGTTGAGCTGCATAGAATCTAAGACTTCATTTATTAACGAAGATAAATCCACAGGGTCTGTCGGTGGTGTTTCTGGGCGCGCATAATCCAGAAATTCGGTGATAAGATTATTTAAACGATCAATTTCACGCAAAACGATCTTCATCAATTTGCGATCATCATCGTTTGTCACCGTTTGCGTCAGCATTTCAATACTGCCACTGATCCCAGCCAATGGATTGCGAATTTCATGGGCAATCCCGGCCGCCAAACCACCGACTGCGGCAAGTTTTTCATTCTGACGAGCATTGTATTCAAGCTGTCTGATTTTAGTTAAGTCATCAAACAAAGCGATCGACAACTGGGCTTGCAGTTCCGGGCTGTAAATCTTTGAAACCGTCATGCCTAAAATTTTCGCTTCAGAACCGTACGTGTACTTTAAGTCGCCTTTAAATAAGGATTGAGCCTGACGAACCTCTGGAAACATCTGCAACCAGTTTTTGCTAGTAATGTCATCTGCGCCCAGGATTTCTGCCGCCGCTGAATTAGCCGTAACAACGGCTCCGTCCTCTGTAAAGGACACCATTCCCGTTGGGATATTTTGCAAAAGCACCTGATTCAGTTCTTGCGCTGAACGTAAATTCAAGTCAGATTTTTTAAGTTCACTGCCGACACTTTGCAATTGTTCACTAAGGTAACCCGCAAGACCCGCCACCGAGAAAAAGGCGATATTATTTAAAGCTAAAAGAAAGAAAAAATTCAAAGCCTTCATCTCTGGCGAAAACATTGCCGCAACAGAAAAGAAGATACTTGTGAAAAGTGCTAAGGTTAAAGCACCGATTCCACGACACGCAATCCCTGCCAACAGAATATTTACCAGATGCAGAAATAAAAAAAGTGACTGATTAATGCCTGAATAATAAATCAATAAAGAAATCGCGATGGCGTCAAAGACAAAGCCTGCAAACAACAACAATGGGCGTTTTACGACCTCATCCCACCACGCAAACCACAACACATGCAACGTCAAAGCAACCGTCAGAATTCCGTAAATAGGCCCTAAGATGGACCAATTAACAAAGCCCTCTTGCGCGATACTTGAGATCACGCTGATTAGCAAAACCAAAACCAAAAGACTGACGCGAGCAAACTCAACCATCAGTCCTTGGGATTTATTATTTTGAATGGCTAAGCTCAAACGCATCTATTGAACCACATCCGCCATGTTAAAGATTGGAAGATACATTGCAATAACAAGAACCGCGATAATGCCACCAAGAACAACCATTAGCAGAGGCTCTAAAAGAGACGTCATGGCTTTCACGGCAGTTTCCACTTCATCTTCATAGAAGTCGGCAATTTTACCCAACATAATATCCAAGGTTCCTGACTGCTCCCCGATTGAAATCATCTGCACCACCATGTCTGGAAATGCTTTTTCTTTACTTAACGGAGAAGCAAACGTGCGTCCTTGGGTGACGGATTCTTTACAACGCAAAAGGGATTGCTCAATAACGATATTGCCAGACGTCTTTGCCGAAATTTCAATCGCAGAAATCAATCCGACACCTGAGCCCAGCAGTGTAGACAAAGTACGGGTTAAACGCGCAATCGCGGACTTCTGGATAACTTCACCAAAAATAGGCGCTTTCATTACGAAGCGATCAAAGGTGTCTTTACCTGAATCTGTTTTTAGCCATTGAATAAAAGCGATAGGCCCCAGAATTGCGACAGACAAATATAACAGCCAGTGGTTGACCAAAGAGTTACTAAGATTCACCACCATTTGTGTCAAAGCCGGTGGCTCTTTACCTGCAGAAGTAAAGAATTCCATAAATTTTGGAATAATAAAAACCAGAATGCCGGTAATTACGACAAAGGCCACCGCAATAATTACCGCTGGATACACCATCGCACCCTTGACTTGAGATTTTAATTTTTCTGATTTTTCCATGTAAATCGCCAAGCGCTGCAAGATACCATCAAGAATACCGGCCTCTTCACCTGCCTGAATCATATTCACATAAAGTTTATCGAAAACAGTTGGCACCTGGGCCATCGAGTCCGCCAAGCGACGTCCACTTTCAATGGAAGACTTCACTTGAGCTGACGCTTCCTTCAACAAACCAGGACGCAAACCTTCAGAAAGAATTTTCAATGAATCCACCACCGGAATACCGGCGTTGATTAACGTTGCAAACTGACGAGTAAAGACCTGCAAGTCCTTGCCGTTTACGCGCGCCGCGAATAGAGAAGTATTTTTACCAACGCCGGGGCGTGCACCACCACCGGTTTGCACGAGTCGCACTGGCAATAGTTGCTGAGCTCTTAAACGAATGATCGCCTCTTGCTGATGGGCCGCTTCAATTTCACCTTGTACAAGTTGTCCAGAGGCATTCTTTGCCTGATATTGAAACTTTGCCATCTTAGATTCCTACCTTTTTTAAAAGCTGATCTAAGCTGTCTGGATCCCGTGACACCTCAAAAGCTGTTTTGATATCCAAACGGCGACGAATCAAGTGTTGTAACAAAGATTGATTCAACGTCAAAATGCCTGAATTTTCAGGAGACGTGGCCATCAAACCTTCCAAAGATTTCATATCTTCCATTTCAATCAGATCCCGCACTTGGGGCTTCATCAGTAGCACTTCATGCGCAAAAATACGTTCACCCGCACTGCTCGGAACTGGGTACTGACCTGCAACCAGACTTAAAACTTCTGCCAAGCGTGGCGCGCCGTGATCTCCGAAAGACTCTCCTAAAACGGATAAGCAACGACGAAGAGCATTTAAAACTGAAGGTGCCTTCATCGAGTAAATAACAAACTTACCGCGTTCTGCTAAAGCCAAGGCTTCAAGCACCGTGGCTTCGTCGCCGTAACCTTCAAAGACCACCATGTCCACGCCACTTAAAAGACTTTCTTTTTCTTTTTCACTGGTGAACTCGCCGTTGTGATAAAGGTAACAAGCCTTCACCTCGCGCACTTGCGGAAACGCCTTGCGCGACAGAACTGCGCCAACAAAAGATTTTTCTTCACTTAATTTTTGTAAAATGCGGTGCAAAGCCCAAGCTTGGCCAGATTCCCCTGAGCCCGCTAAAAGAACTAAGCCCTTCATGCGTAAGCACGCTTCCAACAAAGACGGCGGCATTTGCACTTCTTGACGACCGCCATCGAGGTCCATATCTAAGAGGGCCTTCATGGTTGAACCTTGCTGAAAGAACGAAAACCCCACGCGAAGACTATTGAACGAGGTCTCGCCCATCACCACGCCCTTGGAATCCAAAGCGGCCTGCTGCTGATTATTCAACAGACTTTGTTGCAAAAGATTCCACTCTGTCACCAACGCAGGCGAACTTCTTAAGCTTTCCCATCCAGAAAGCAAGCGCACACGCGGCTCACTGCCCACGACAAATAAAAACTCTTCGGCTTTTTTCGCTTTTGCTTGTAACAGAAGTTCCGTCAAACTCATTATGTGTCCTTCACTGATGCGTTCAGTACTTCTTCAATGGTGGTAATACCCGCTTTTAATTTTAACAAAGCACTGCGCCGCAAAGTGCGCATGCCTTGTTCGCGTGCAAGATAGCGTAACTGTCCGGTAGAAGCCCCTTTTAGTACGGCCTCTTTCATTTTTTCGTTCATTAACATCAATTCGTAAATCGCGGCACGTCCCTTGATCCCCGTATTATTGCAGTTAGAACAACCCCGGCCGCGGAAGATTTTGTATTCACCGACGTCATTCGGTGCGACACCCAAATTAATTAAAGTCTGTGCTGGCACTTCAATCGGAGACTTACAAGATTCACAAATCTTTCCGACCAAACGCTGCGCCACAATTAAATTTACAGTGGATGTAATAATATACGGTGCCACGCCCATTTCCGTCAGACGAATCACCGTCGACGGGGCATCATTCGTATGCAGGGTACTTACAACCAAGTGACCTGTTGAGGCCGCTTTGAAAGCAATCTCTGCCGTTTCAAGGTCGCGAATCTCCCCCACCATGACAATGTCAGGGTCTTGACGTAGGAAAGATCTTAGGGCGGCAGCAAAAGTCAGATCAATATCAGGATTCATGTTCACCTGATTGATACCTTCTAAGTTGAACTCCACCGGATCTTCGGCTGTTGATATATTCACATCTGATTGATTCAATTCTGACAGGGCTGAATAAATCGTCGTCGTCTTACCAGACCCCGTCGGACCTGTGATCAAAACCATGCCCTGGGGTACTTGAATATTGGCTTTAAATATCTTTAAGTCGTCGGCTTCAAAACCCAACTTGGTCATATCCAACTGCAAATTAGATTGATCGAGCAAACGCAGAACAACTTTTTCGCCCCACAAAGTCGGCATGACACTGACACGAAAGTCCATCTCTTTACCTTTGATGGTACGAACTTTCAAACGACCATCTTGGGGGCGGCGTTTTTCGGCAATGTCGAGCTTTGACATAATTTTAATACGCGAGGCAATAGCTGCAGCAGTTCCCGAAGGAGGTGCCGTCGCTTCGACCAAGTTTCCGTCAATACGGAAACGAATGCGATAGCGTTTTTCATAGGGCTCAAAGTGAATATCGGAAACTTTTTTTCGAATCGCATCACCTAAGATCGAGTTCACGAACTTGACGATCGGAGCATCGTCCACAGACCCGTCTTGGTCGATGATTTCAGCAGCATTGTTACTCATGCTGAAGTCTTCGTCCAAGGCATCCACACTCATCGTGTTCAATGTCTTGGTGTTGATTGTGCCGCCGTAATATTTTTCAATTGCCGAAACGATCGCGCCTTCGGTTCCGACCACGGCCTGGATACGACAACGCGTAATAAAGCGCAGGTCTTCTTTGACCATAATATTAGAGGGGTCGGCAAAGGCGACAACCAAAGTTGTTCCCGCTTTTTGGAGCGGAACAAGGGTGTTCTTTTCGCAAACATCGCGCGGGATCAAAGTAATAACACTATGGTCGATCTCAAATGTATTCACCTCAACGCCAGGAACGGCGTAGTGTTTTTCCAAAGCACGCAGAATTTGCACGTCTTTTAAATAACCCATTTGCACGATAGCACTGGTTAATTTCAGACCCGTCTTTTTGTGTTCTTCAACAGCAGACGCAAATTGATCCGGCTTAAGCAAACCTTGCTTGACTAATATTTCACCAACTTTGAGCGAAGACATTGTGGCTCCCCTAGACTTCACTTTACTCGAGGGTGCCATTTTTTGTAACTGGGCCTAAGAATAGTTTTCTAAGACATGGTCTTGAGAAATTCCGCCCATGAGTCATCGATTTCTTGACGTGATAATTGCTGCTCTTCAGGCAACATTCTTTCCAACCACAAGCGGGTGTAGACTTTCGCGACGAGCACCGGAGATAAGACACGCAAGTCGGCTTTTTCTGCCTCTTCTAATAGCAGATTTTGTACCGGCAAAAGATTCGCATCTAAAACGTACCCCAGACGTTTCATAAAATTGAAATACGATAAATCAACAAGTAAGGATTTTTGCTCTGTCAGGTTTTCAGTGTTGATAACAATACCAACATTCACGGCTTGCAAAGTGAGATCCTCTGCCGCCAGGATATTGAATTTCACTCCGACCTGAGAGCGCGACAAAATTCTTTGGTGGTTCCGTAGCTTATCGGTATTGCCGATCAAGTATACTTCGGAAATGCCCATTTCAGCCAGCACAGCGCCAGCCACCCGCGCTTCGTTGTTATCACCCACCACGAATGCCGGAGCAAGAATATCTAAATCCCGAGCTTCAGAAATCAGCACCAGGCGCAAAGCTTCATGGATAAGTAAACGCGGATACCATGCGGCGCCCTCTTGAAAAAAAGAATCCAAACACTCGACATTGCGAACGAGAGTCGGCGTCACTGTAAGTTGCGGCAAAACGCTGTCTGCCAAAGCAGGAGCAATTTTCAAAGCTGTGGCTTGATTAAATAAATCCTTGGAAAAATCGGGCACTGTTTCAACGTCCCAACCCCAGCCTTTTTTTTCCGAAAGGAATTTCAGATATTTTATAAAAGGACTCGCCCCTTCGGGCCGAACCTCAACGACTTTGACTGTGCTCATTAAAATACCTGCGTGCTTCTGCGATGTCTTTGTGAATTTGCGCCTTAAGTGCGTCGATACCGCTGAACTTCATTTCATCACGAATAAAGTGCAGCAAATAAACTTCAACTTCCAAACCGTACAACTGAGCATCAAAATCAAAAATATGTGTTTCGATTTTAATCGGCCCCTTGCCATTTTGTTGAAAAGTTGGATTCACACCGATGTTGGTGATCGAAGGATGCATGTGCCCACTGAATTTTGTCAGCGTACAATAGACCCCTTGGCGCGGAATAAATTCCACGTCGGGATGAATGTTCGCCGTCGGAACACCGATCGTACGGCCGCGCTGAAATCCTTGCTCGACGTGCCCGCGCACATAATAGGTGCGCGCCAACAACGAATTCGCCTGCTCCACATCACCACTTCTTAGTCTGTCGCGAATGCGCGAAGACGAAACCACATCCCCGTCGTGTTGAAATGGGGGGATCATGATCAAACGAATGCCTTTAGCGGCACAATATTTTTCTAAGAATTGCATGTTCCCGGAACGATCCGCACCGAAGGAAAAGTCGTGACCCACCACTAAAGTTTTTGGGTTGAGTTGTGCAACAATGTACTTATCCAAGAATTCTTGAGGCGTAACTTGCGAAAAGTTTTTTGTGAACTCTTCGATGATCACGTATTCAACGCCTCGACTGGCGAACTGCTCTTGCTGATCCTTCAGATCAAACAGGCGATAAGTGGGCCGTTCGGGGTGTAAAACCTTTACGGGATGGGGATGAAAAGTATAGACCACCGAGGGCACACCATAATAGCGCGCCTCACGAACGACATTTTCTATCAACTGTTGATGCCCCAAGTGCACACCGTCAAAATTGCCTATAGTGACCACGGAAGATTGCAACGGAGACTTGAGCTGATTTACACCTTCTAAAACCTGCATATTTTTCAATATACCTTGTTCCCCGCGTCTTCGTAAGCCCTTTTAATGGTTGAATTTCTTAATAAATTTGCTATGTTGCGACGCGTGCAAAATGACTCTTTTGAACACCTTAAACTGCGCCTCGAAGTCCTGCTTCGATTCTTTTCCCGACGTCGTGGATTTTGGCTGCGCTGTATTCTGTGCTGGACCATAGGATGTCTGGCTCTTTCCAATGATGAGATCAATGCCTACGACCAACGCTTTCATTTGCGTGGGGATCAAAAGACCTCGCCGCAAATTGTATTAATCACGATCCGTCAGGCCGACTTTGCCTCGATCTATGATGCCCGCACAAATTTCTTAGACAACATGAGTGAGGTCACCGATATCACCGACAGTTTCTTTTGGAACAAGGCGATCTGGTCAGAACTTTTGTTGCGCATCTTACACCAGAATCCGCAAGCTGTCGGTGTTAGCTTGTACTTTGGCGACAACGTCGGCACCGTGCGCCTGTTTCCTGATGAACAGAAATTATTTTTAGATCCACGCATCACCTGGGCTTCAACCACGAACAGCCTAGAGCGTGTTCTGACTCCGGTCTTTAGCAACCGCACCTGGAGCAACTTAGGAAACAACGAAGTTCGTCGTGACGAGGACGGCGTGGTTCGTCGCGTCTTCCCACAGCGCACGGACATGCCCCACTTAGTCGAAAAAATCACCGGCAAAAGCTTTCCCACGAAACAAGCGGGTCTGCCGATCAACTTCCGCGGCAGCAACCGGGTATTCACACAATACACGCTGAGCGAAATCATGTACGATGAAGTGCCCACTGATGCCTTCACCGGAAAAATTATCCTGATTGGCGCTGAGACTTCTTCGTCACCAGTGTACATGACTCCGATTGGGACTTTGTCGCGCACAGAAATTTTGGCTCATGCCACGGACACTGTCTTAGGCGATAAGTGGATTCAACGTCTGCCTTTTGGCTGGTATGCCGCTGCGTTTTTCGTTTTAATGCTGTTAGCTGTTTTCTTGATCACCACGTACCCACAGTCCGTGGCGTTGTTTACGATTTTATGGATAGGTACATTGCTTGCGGCCTTGTCGGCTTGGGTGTTTGATACATTCTATATTTGGACACCGGCTTTTTCACCGTTCGTTCTTTTAGGAGCCTCGTGGATTATCTTTATCGGGTACCAAGCGACCAAGATCGAACAAAAAAACTTCCGCCTGCAACAAGAGCAAGAGTACTTGCAGGAACTTGAGCGCCTTAAAAACAACTTCGTCAGCTTGATTTCACATGATTTAAAAACACCGATTGCGAAAATTCAGGCAATTGTTGATCGCTTATTAACGCAGCATCAAGATCCTGATCTGAATCAAGATCTGCGGTCCTTGCGCCTGTATGGGGATGAGTTGAATCGTTATATCCAGTCCATTTTAAAAGTCCTGCGCGTCGAATCCCGGGATTTTAAAATTCACACTGAAGTTGGCGACATTAACGAAGTGATTGAAGAGGCTTTGCAAACACTGCGCCCTTTAGCGCGAGAAAAGAACATTGCTATTCACACGGCTTTAGAACCGATGTTTTCATTAGAATTTGATACGACCTTGATCAAAGAGGTTGTTATCAACTTGGTCGAAAACGCGATCAAGTACACCCCTCAAGGCGGCCGGATCGAAGTGATCTCGGAAGAGTCCGAAGAGCACGTGCACGTCCTCGTCAAAGACACCGGCGAAGGCATTAAGCCTGAAGACTTAGAAAAAGTCTGGGGCAAATTTACTCGCGGCAGTGACCAGGATTTAAAATCCAAAGGCACGGGCTTGGGTCTTTATTTAGTTAAATATTTTATTGAACTGCATGGTGGTAAAGTCAGAATGGAAAGCTCCTTAGGACAAGGAACGACCGTCGCCTTTACTCTGCCACTAGACACAGAAACTGAAACCGAGGTGCTCACATGATCAACAAACTTCATACTCTGATTGTCGATGACGAAGCCGAACTCCGTCGCTCCGTTATTTCTATCCTTAAATCCACGATGCCGGAAATCGATTTTACCATCGATGAAGCCACTAACGGCAAAGAAGCTTTAGACAAAGTCAAAGAACAGCAATGGGATTTGGTTTTGATGGACGTCAAGATGCCAGAAATGAATGGCCTTGAAGCCTTAGCGGCGATCAAAGAACACGATCCACGCACGTTCGTGGTCTTGATGACCGCACACTCGAATTTAAACGATGCAGTCCTAGCAATCAAAGAAGGCGCTTACGACTACGTTGAAAAACCCGTCGAGCCACAGCGCTTAGCTGAAATCGTGCGCAAAAGTTTGGAAGCTCGCGATTTGATTTCTTCCTTGGTGATGTCAAACCCTGTCTTTGACGATGACATCGAAAGTGAAATTGTTGGTGGCTCTTCAAAGATGAAGGAAGTCTTTAATCTGATCTATCGTCTGTGCAAAGTGGACACGACGGTTTTAGTCCGTGGCGAAAACGGAACAGGAAAAGAACTGGTCGCCCGCGCTATTCACTTTAACTCCCCTCGAAAATCAGGCAGCTTTGTTGCCATCAACTGCGGAGCGATCCCTGAAAATTTGATGGAAAGTGAACTGTTTGGCCACGAAAAAGGGGCCTTCACTGGGGCCATTGAAAGAAAAATTGGTAAGTTCCAAATGGCTAACAACGGAACTTTATTCTTAGATGAAATCGGCGAACTTCGCCCTGATATGCAAGTGAAGTTGTTGCGTGTTTTACAAGAGCGCAAGTTCACCCCTGTCGGCGGCACCCGTGAAGTGAAAACCACAACTCGTATTATTGCAGCGACAAATCGCAACTTAGAAAAAATGATGGCCGAAGGCACGTTCCGTGAAGACTTGTTCTATCGCTTAAACGTCATGCCGATTTTCTTGCCACCATTACGCGAGCGCCAAGACGATATCGAACCTTTAGCACAAAACTTTATCAAGAAGTTTTCAAAGCAGCATGGCCGCGTGATCAACGGGATCACCGCAGAAGCTTTGGACATGCTGAAGTCCTATCGTTGGCCGGGCAATATCCGTGAACTTGAAAATATGATTGAGCGCGCGTTCATCGTGGAAAATTCCCACGACATCACTGTTGACTCGTTGCCGGAATCTATTCGCTTAGCTCCGAAAGAATCGCCAGAAAAAACAGCCCATGTGGGTTACTCGGGTCCTTTGGACTTTGACGCCTTCAAAGAAGAGATGGAAAAAGAGTTCATCATGAGTGCGTTGAAAGCGAACAACGGCCGTATTAACCAAACGGTCGCGCAAGCGAACATTCCAAAGAACACTTTACTGCGTAAGATTCGTAAGTACGGAATTAACGTGAAAGACTTTACGAGCGAAGAATAAATCCTGCCGTGTGCAGGACTTCTTCGGCAGAGATGCCCTTCATGCACACATGGGTTTTGATCGGACACACATGGTGGCCGTGCTTTCCGCAAGGACGGCACGCCAAACCTTCGCGTTGCACGACATAGCTTTGCGCTGACCACGGACGATAACCAAATTCCAAAATAGTCGGACCAAAAACTGCAATCAACGGGGTCTCACACACGGCTGCAAGATGCGTGGAAGCACTGTCGTTACCAATTAATAAAGCCGCTCTGGCAATCAGTTGCGCCGATTCAATAATTTTCGTTTTTCCGGCCAAAGAGATCGCACCCGGAATTTGCGCGGCCACTTTTTCAGCCAAAGATTCTTCCCCCGGGCCTCCCATCACATAGATCGGAAAACCTTTC
>CAMLMF010000030.1 GCA_946480995.1 uncultured Bdellovibrio sp.
TTGCACCGATCAATGGCAACAACGGAACGTCAACAAGTGGTGGTGGCGGCTTCACGGCGCCATCTTACTCGTCTCCTTAAAAAGTTCAAAAAAAAATGGCAAAGAGTTTTTGCTCTTTGCCATCCGTTTTCGTTTTATAATTATACCTTACGGCGTATAGCCTAAAATCGATTCGACCGTGTAACCACTGTAATCACATTCACTGCGATTTGTGGTAAACAAATGCCCGCCAGCCGCGTGGAAGCAACGATATAAGGCTGCACCACCGGATTGACTTGCATATCCTAAGACACCATAAGACTGCTGTCCTTCGCAGTTACTGTACGGCGATTGGAATTCACGAGAACTGCCCGGCACTTTACATCGGTAAATGGTCACACGTCCCGACGCCGGCTGATCGTAAAGCCGATAAGCTGGCCCCTCACTGACGTACTGACTGTTTGGCGCTGAAGCAGAGGTCGTAAAGACGTGCCCCATTTCAACTGTATTACGGTAACGATAAATTTGCACAATTCCACCCGCGGGTTGTGCTGGAGTCACGATACAAGCTCCACCACTCAAGGAATAGCCCGAGCTGCAGCTGACGGTAACACAAGATGTATAGCCATTTCCTTGCGAGTTGCACGACTTAATCCCCGTCCCATTCGGTACAGAGCAGGACTCTGATGCGTTCGGCGAGCATGTTGGTGCCACTGTTGGCGAAGGCGTGGGCGAAGCACTTGGTGTCGGTGTCGGCGTTGGTTGCGTCAGGACGCTGCTTGATAGCGTCGCAGAACCCATCAGTGCCGCATCAGAAAAATACTCGCTGTCCGTCACACCCATCGCGGTGACCACAGCTCCACTTAACGACGTTTTTTGAGCGTCAGTTAATTTATAAACGAAGCCATGGTATTTACGACTGGATTCGCAACGACCTTGAATATCAGCCACTGCATCAGGCGCCACTTTTTCTAAACTTTGATCGGCGCGAACCACGCCGATATCACCTTTGTTTGAAGTCAGCTTAACTTGGATCGAGTTTGACGACCCTTTCACACAGGCCCAGCCAGTGATCGTTGAATCCTGAACTTTTGCATTCACAGCGCCCTTGATCGAGAAAATTTCTGGATCATAAAGCTCCATTGGATTTCGGCCCGCGGCAATTTTCATCAAAGCTTGATTCATCAAGCGCATGTAATAGTCCCCAGTCACTCCACCAGGTTCAAAGGTCACGCTGTATTCTTCATCATAGTCATCTGTAAAGGCCAAAGTGTGCCCGCCATTGGTGGCTTGCGGAGCTGAAATCCCATTGGCATAAGCGGAACGGCCGTCTTGAGTGACACAATTATAAAGCCCTGTAGGATGATTCGGAATACACAACGGACTGACTTGCACCGCCGCCCAAGTGTTAAACCAAGAGATCGTCACAATGTCGACATCTTGACGGTTCTTAAAGACCGTTTCCATTTGACGAAGAATGGTGTAACCCTTGCGTTTTCCTGTCGCACTTTGACGATTCGACACATGGTCACGACCGTATGCAAAGGTCACAGGAATTTGCTCAACCCGATCAGACAAGGTTGGATCGGGACTGATTCGCTGATTGCATTCCGTCTGAGTTCTGTACGGAGTCAACTCGGCGCCAGAACTGTCCGTGCATTTTTGCAAATAAGACCAGTTATTCCCACCCGCCAACTCGTTGGCCCACATTTCACGAACGGTGTAGCGTGATTTAAGTTCTGCCATGATCGTTGGATCTGGTTCATGGTAATTTCCCGAAGCATCACGCCCCGCTAAAATATCTGGATGATCCGACGCCACCACCATCACCAAGGGTTTGTCCTTGTAGCGGAAAATCAATTCTGAATATTTTGGCGTATCGATCACATCCAACAATGTCTTGATAAAGTAAGTGCCTTTTTTAATTCCTGGAATAGGTGCCCAGATAGCCACTTGCGGAGTTGAAATACCTTGCTTACGCAATTCTAGCCACGAATCCAAAAGTTTAACTAATGGATCACGCACCATCGCTAGGGATTCGTCAGAGATGCCTTTTTCTAACCATGCGTGATTGGTCGAGTCCCAGATAATAAAATCAGTCCCCATGCTGTACAACCACTGCGCATGATACTTAAACACAGCTTGGGTCGCCAAATCCCCTACTTCAGGATTTGCCACAGAATTACCTTCGACATTGAAAGTTCCTAACCAAGGCATTTCCGCATACATCATCGCGCCGGGCTCAGGCCACTGATTAAAAGGTTTCTTTTTAAAATCGTGAATGCTGTTGCCGCGATAGGCTTGCGGACGATTGCCGTCGTAACCTAAAACAGTTTTATTGTAGGGAGTATAAAAGACACCGACTTTGAGTTTATCAAACGAAGGCCGCTCCATATTTTGACTCATGCTTAAGCGCACGGTCGAAGCAAAAACATCTGATCCATCCAAGGCCATGAAGCCCGAGTTCTGACAGTTCTGCGAAAAGATCATGGTCGCACTTAAAATCAAAAGTATTATGACTCTTGCACGATCTGCCATTTTCATTCCCCCTGGGGCAAGGTTCGCCGTAAAGCTGCGCTCCCCTAGATCAAGGTATCGGAATCATCGCTTAAAACCTGAAGATATTTGTTCTAAAAATGCAGAA
The DNA here is from genome assembly GCA_946480995.1 of uncultured Bdellovibrio sp. Next base: position 2,624 of record CAMLMF010000030.1, read on the forward strand.
AAATCGCTCCGCTCGTATAAACTGCGGAGCGTTCATTTTAATTAGGCCCCGCAATCATTTGCGCCGCCCGTAGTGATATTAGTTCGTTGAGTTGTGCCATCGGAATAGCGAATCAGAGTTCCGCGCTCCCACATGCCGCAGCCACCGACGCAGCCAACACCGTCACAGTATGGAGTCGTCGAAATCACTGTCACCACTGGCGTACAAGTTTGACTGATTAACTGGAAGTTTCCGTTCGAGCAAGAGAACGCGACACTGCCTTGTCCACCTGCTGCTGATGAATTGTACGAAGTCGTTCCGCCGTTCGCCACGGTGATGGCCCCAGCATATACAGAACACGCGTTATTCACACCCCAAGTTAAGGTACCTCCTGGGTAATAACAGGAAGCCGCCGATTGCGGTGAACATGTTGAGTATTGATAGCTGCCACTTAAAGATCCGTTCACACATTGACGTGTTTGCGCTTGGCAGGACTGTCCATAAGGAACCGATGATGAAGCATACGCTGTCACACTGCCACCGTTTGGAATCGTCTGACCATTGAAGCTGCAACTTGCCGCTTGCTGAGGCGTACACGAAAGATTTTGATAGGTGCCCGATAACACACCGTTAGTGCAAGTGCGATATTGCGAACTACACTGCTGTCCAACTGGTGGTGCGGCATCTAAATACGCAAGAATGCTTTGACCGTGGGCGATAGTTTGTCCGCCCAAGTAACAACTTGCCGCAGATCCCGGATTACAACTTGAATAGCTGTAACTGCCGCTAAGTGTGCCGTTGTTACAAGTCCGACTTTGCGATGAACATGTTTGCCCATACGCCACAGTGGAAGAAGCATAGGCTGTCACTGACTGACCGTGGGCCACAGTTTGACCATTGAACAAACATGACTGTGCTGAGTTCGGATTACAAGATCCGTACTGATAGCTGCCACTCATCGTACCATTATTACATGTGCGCTGCTGTGATACACACGACTGACCATAAGGCACCGTCGAACTTTGATAAGCCGTTACCGACTGCCCGTGCGCATAGGTCTGACCATTGAACAAACAACTTCCTGCGGATCCTTGGGTACAAGACGCATAGGCATAAGAACCATTCAGATCACCGTTATTACAAATACGATCTTGCGAAACGCAAGTTTGTCCATAGGCAACACTTGAGTTTTGATAAGCTTTCACAGATCCACCGTGAGGAACAGTTTGTCCATTGAACAAACAACTGTTCGCACCCGAGGTGTTGCAGGTCGCATAGTTACCAGAGCCCGACAGAACTCCGTTATTGCAAGTACGCGAAGAACCTTGGCACGAAGAACCAAAAGGAACAGATGATGACGGATATGCAATTACGCTGGCTCCGTGGGCCACTGTTTGTCCATTAAACAAACAGCTTGCCGCAGCACCTGGCGTACAAGTTTCGAAATTATAAGAACCACTCAAAGATCCATTTGTACAAACACGTGACTGCGAAGTGCACGTAGAACCAAAAGGAACTGTCGAGTTTTGAAATGCTGTGACCGAAGCACCACTTGCGATAGTCTTGCCATTAAATAAACAAGATGCCGGACCATTGACAGCGCAAGTTGCGAAAAGATAAGTCCCAGTGAATGTACCACCTTCACACTTACGCACTTCCGAAGTACATGTTTGGCCCGTGGCCACGGTCGAAGTTAAATAGGCTGTGACAGTTTCACCTTCTGCATATTCTTGACCGTTAAATGTACATTTTAAAGTCGCCGTTTGGCATTGCGCCAGGGAGGGATCTTTTTTACACGCACTGAGAGTGTCGTTTGGAAGCAGAGATGAATCTTCGCTTGTCCTAAAGGCGACAGGACTGCAGTTTTGAAATGACAGAATCACACCGCAAATGATCGGCCCTAAAACCATCAATTTAAAGATAGCTGACTTTTGCATAAAGGACTCCCTGTTCAATTCCCCAATGTCCCTATCGGTCTTTGGTCGAGAATTCTTGAACGCCTTTTGTCTTATTCTGGGATTTCGCAAAGGAATTGTGCAAATTGCTCCGTCTAATCAAATCTAGACGACAGCGGCAGTGATAAAAATGCAAACTTTTTGGCTGCTAAGGTGTCTCAGAGCCCTTGGTCAAAGGAAAGAACTGCAGCGACAGCTGATACACATCCTTCTTCTGGCCGCGCTCTAAACTCTTGGTAAAATTGCGCAGAAAGGTGCGCAGCAATTTTTTAGCTTTGGTCAAATCCTTGTGGTCCATCACCAAAGTCATGGTGCTAAACTCCCTGGCGAAAGCCTCCAGCTCTTGCAACTTTTCTTTCGCAAGATCAAGGTCTTTGCTCAAACCTTCTCGCAAAATTTCCTCGGGAATATCATAGGCCGCCCGGGTGCTTCGCAAGGCAGGAAGCCACTGCGTTTGGTTCCACTTAACAAGATGTGCGCCGCTTAATGTTTGCAACAACTGTTTTATTTCTTCTGTCGGCACAGACAAAGCCTGGGCAATTTTCGCAAACTGCGCATCTTTCGCTGGATGCATCTGGCAAATTTTCTTATACGTCACCGTCTGAAAAAAACTCATCAAAGCATACGGCTTCCAATCAGCCAAGGTCGTCAATTCATTTTCGCCCAAAACAGGCTGCGCATCGTTTTCGCCTTCTTCTGCGCCTTCTGCTCGCAGGAACGCACGACGCAATGGCGCTGTGTCTTGCGAACTCAGTTTTAAAACATGGCAGATTTTTTCTAGATAGTGCGCGCTTAATGGACGTTTTTCGTTTAGGATTTCTGACAACCGGCCAGAAGAAATTTCCATCTTGGCAGCGATCGAACGCAAAGAAAGCCGAGGATTGGCGCGTTTTTTGTCCTCAATAATTTGCTTTAAAATCTTCGCCGCTGACATAGGCAAATCATCGCAAGAGCCCCTGTGCTTGTCATCATCATCCGTGTTTAAGAATGAGACATGGAAACTCCTCAAGTCCAAAGTCTGGATGACCGATAATATTAAGGACACCGGGGGGATGAATGTTACGACTCAATCGAGTCTTAGGAGCAGTGGCTTTATTGCTTCCTATTTTCGCTTACAACAATTGCGGCCAGCCCGGTTTCGTCGTACTTGATGAAGCGACTCTGTTAGCATCTTCAGACGTGGATCCCAATGCGACAGATAACAGCAAGTATTTACTTGCATGCGTTACACCCACGAATCTTTCCGCCAAATTAAGTTCTTACAGTGAACAATCCACAGGGCCTGAGTTTTCCGGCAAGTGGGCTGAAGACCTCAGCACAACCGCAGAGGGTTCTTCCTTTGTGCGCGGAAAGCTGCAAGCGCAAACAAGCAGCGAAACTCTGCTTGTCCAAGTCAATAATGAATGCGTGCAAACAGTCGGCATGCAAAGTGCGATCACGCGCCACCTTTCAGAAAATCGCCTGAATCCGTTTTTAAAAATCAGTGCGTATACAATCAATACCGCGGACTATTCTTCCAGTGAACTGAGTGATGCGATCAATAACGACTCTTGCATCCTGAGTGTGGATAAAAATGTCACATTTGAATTGATGGCGGCAACCAATGATCCGCGCACCAGTGAGCAAAAGCATCTTTCCGATATACGTTTTGATAGTGCCTTCCCGCGAATTTACAATAGCTATAACGGAATTAATCGTGAAGTCCGCATTGCCGTTTTAGATTCAGGCGTCGATGTCCAGCATCCTGATTTATCTGCAAATATTCTTAGAACCGCTGATGGACGCGCCGTCAGCTATAATGCGCTTAACAATAGCACCGACGTCACGGATTCAGGATACCATGGAACCCATGTCGCAGGACTCATTGCTGCTGTCAGCAATAACTCGTGGGGTGTCACTGGGGTGATGGGAGCAAAAGCCAAGATCATCCCTGTGAAAGTTTCTGCCGACGGAGCGACCGTAAATCTTGATGCCGTGATTAACGGTATTAAGTGGGCAACCGATCAGGGCGCCCATGTCATCAACATGAGTTTCACCAGCAATCGCGAAACAGATGACCGCCCGGCTTTGCGGGAAGCCATCGAGTACGCGTTAAAAAAAGGTGTCCTGTTTGTGGTCGCGGCCGGCAACTCCAGCACACAAATTACCGCAAGCAATCACTTCTATCCTGCGAAGTATTCCGCTTTGTATAAAGGCTTTATCACGGTGGGCTCTTATGACGCTGGCAATGCCACAACACGCAGTGGATTTTCCAACTACGGCCCTGAGTTCGTCAAAATCATGGCGCCAGGGCAAAACGGCGCTGACGGAATTCTGTCCACAGTGCCAACCAGTTGGGCGGCAACCGGATTGGCATCTAAAAATAACGGCAATCCCATTCAAGGAACATCGATGGCAAGCCCCATTGTTGCCGGGGCTGCGGCCGTTGCCATTGGTTTAGCTAAGTCCCGGGGCTATTTTGCGCCGCCAGAGCAAATTGAAAAAATACTTTTGCTAGGCTCACAAAAAATAAACTCTTTGGCGACCTATGCTCAAGACGGCAATAAATTGGATCTATTATCTTTGATTGAGCAAATCGACTCGGACACTAATTTAAGCTCCAACAGCTTGATTGATCGCAGCTCTGCCTGGGGCACAATTAACATCACTTCGCAAAGCCCAAATCAGCAAGCATTGTACGGCAGCAAAGTTGAATTAGCGATTCAGGTTTCAAGTAACAGCAGCACCCTGATAAACTATACCTGGGTGCGCAACGGAGTCACCTTAACCAACGAAACCGGTAGCAAACTCACCATCAACGCGGCACAAAGAAAAGACGCTGGCGTGTACGACGTCAAAATCCAAGCGGGCTCCACTGTGCAGACGCGACAAATCTTTGTCTCGTTGGCTTCTGCCGTGTGCTCTAAAAAATAAGTTCCGCAGTTGACAAGTTAGAACCCGTCCCTTGAAATGATCCTTGCAAAAAACAAGGACATGACCATGAAAAAATACTTTCTTTTAACCCTGTTGATCTTATCCGCGTGCAGCCATGCGCCCAACACTTCCACGCCACAGAATAAATCCGGCACGGTCAGTACTTATGTTTCAACAATTCCCTCTCGCGGTTTGGATTTTGCAGCCTCTATTAATAAAGTGGCCTTTGCATCATGCATGAATCAAGATGCACCCGCCCCGTTATGGACTGATATCCTGGATGCAAAACCCGATTTGTTTTTATTCATGGGCGACAACATTTACGGCAGTCACAGCAGTCAACAGCCGATCGCCGAACAGTATAAAAAATTAGATACCGTTCCCGAATATTTGCAGGTCCGCGAAAAAATTCCGTTCTTGGCAACCTGGGATGACCATGACTTTGGCGTGCGCGATGGTGGCGCTGACTGGATTGGCAAAGACGATGCGAAGCGCGACTTTTTGAATTATTGGGGGTATTCACGCAACAGCATCCCCGTCGAACAAGGCGGCGTTTATCATGCTAAAATCATCGGCCCTAAAAAGAAAACGGTGCAAGTCATCATGTTAGACACCCGATACTATCGCAGCCCTTTAAAAGATGCTCCTGGGATGGAAGGCAAAGCGATGGATTATGTGCCTCAAGATGATGGCACTATTTTAGGCAATGCACAGTGGGAGTGGCTGGAAGCCCAGCTTAAACGCCCGGCAGACTTACGTTTTATCGTCAGCAGCATTCAACTGATTGCCAACGATCCAAAATTTGAAAAGTGGGGCAACTTCCCCAAAGAGCGCCAACGTTTTTTTGATTTATTAAAAAAACACAAAGCACGCAATGTGATTTTATTAAGCGGCGATCGGCACATTGCTTCGATTTCAAAAATCGATTTAAAAGACTATGGTCCCCTGTACGAAATCACTTCAAGCTCGATCAACAGACCTAACAATTATCCCGACGCTGACTCTCATTATGTCGGCGCAACATACAGCAAGGAAAATTTTGGTTTGGCGCTCATTGATTGGAACAAAAAATCAGTCAAAGCTGAAATCCGCGGAAGTAAAAATGAGGTCGTGAACTCTGTAGACATCAAATTTAAAAAATAATTTAACACATATTGCATGCGCTGCGAACGAGGCCTTAAGCCCGCTTCGTAGTCAGCGGAATGCAACTAAAGTTGAGTTGAAACACTTCGGTCTTTTCAACCCCATCACGATTTAAAAACTTATGATAGTCGCGCACAACATCGAGCATTTTCGAACGCAGGTATTCAAAGTCTTCTGGCGCGACAGCTACTACCAAACTTCCAAAAAACCTTTCGGCGGTTGGTAAATCTCTGACGGCCTGGGCCACTTTATCCAGCTCACTCTTAACTTTTTCGGCGATCGCGGCAGCATTATCTTTATTGACGACAATAACCCGAGATTCTTTGGATGGAATAATTTTGCCTTTTTCGTCTTTGACCAGGTCCCCATGAAGTAAAAGCTGCTCTAAGCACTCTTGAGCCTCGTGGACAGATATCCCCAGACGCCCAGCAATCCACACAGCGTCCCCTTGAAAGTCCGAGGTGTGAGACAGTTCCAGAACTCCGTGATAATACCACTTCGTCGTCACAGCCGTGACTTGTTGAGTGTCTTTGTGAAACAGCGGAAAGCGGTCGCTTTCATAACTTTGGATGTATAAGTGAAGATCTTTATCTTCTGCCAATCCCTGCTTTAGTTTTTCGATACTTTTTTTCGTGAGCGGGCGCTTGCCTTTGATAATTTCATTCAATGTCGAGGGCGAAAAACCGAGCTGATAAGCAAAGGCCCGTTGCGAGAAGCGCGGGTTGCGCTTTTTCTTGTCCTCTATGACATTCTTTAAAAAATCTTTTATATCGTACTGGGCCATGGTGTCCCAGACGTCTGTCCTGCCTACATTCAAGCTCACAAAATGTTCCTCAAATACACGCGTGGAGTCTTTTCCTGACAGCACCTGAGAATGCATTTAAAGTTCTCACAACCCCAACTTACCAGTGAGAAGTGCTTTCCCCAAGCCAGGGCAAAAGCCGCATTACTCATTCATACTACGTACTACCCGTCGCCAATGCGAGACATAGTCTTAATAAGACGCTCTTTACTGTTCTGAAAGTAGCAGAACGTCCGCTGAAACGACACTCCTTTCTGGGTTTGCTGGCAAGCGCCGGATCAGTATTCTAACCCGCGTGGAACACTCTTTGGTCCCCCCTCCCCCAGATCCGAATTGTAAAACATCAAATTTACTCGCAACAATGAGTTTATAGAAAATATGAGGGGAGCGCATGTCAGAAGCATCAGGTGCTGATATTCGAGAAGAGACAAGACAGATTCTAGAAACATTGGTTAAACGCATCGCCAATGACTCTGAAGGTATCAAAGTCACGTGCCAGGTAGGCGAAAGAACAACGATTTATATGGTCGATTGCTCCAAAGACTCTATCGGTCGAATTATTGGTTCAAAGGGTAAGAATATAACTAGCCTAAGAAACATCATCGCCGCCATCATGGCCGCCAACGGCATTCGTGCCATCATTGAGATTCCTTACTATAAGAATGAAAACTAAATTTTATATAGACACTGCGTCCTAACGGATTCATTGCAAAGGCGTCATTTATCCTTTCTTTTCATTCGTGCTACTAAATCCCATGCGCACTTTTCTGCCTTCACTTTTCGCTTTGATTTTTGCTTTCGTTTTAACTTTCCCGCTACCTTCACGTTCGGCTCCGGAACAAAATCTATGTAAGCGCTTGATCGCCTATGGCAATCCCGAATACCCCCCCTATCTTTGGAACAGCAAAAATGGTTCGACAGAAATGAAGGGAGCCAATGCCGCATTTCTGCAATTGTTGTCGCAAGAAATCGGTCTGCCAATCGTGGTCAAGTTTGGTGGTACCTGGGCTCGAGTGCAAGAGGAAGCCCGCTATGGACGAGTCGACTTTGTCGCTGGCGCCTTTATCACCCAAGAACGACAACGGTACCTACATTACTTTTATCCGCCGATGTTTCAAACACGCACAGTACTTTGGGTTCACCGTGATCGAAAGTTTCCGTTTAAAGAATGGAGCGACCTAAAAAACCAAAATGGCATCACAGTTCTTAATAATAGCTTTGGTGAAAAGTTTGATACATACGCAAAAGCCCATCTGCAGATTCAAACCGTGGCAAGCTTAGAGCAAGCTTTCAATATGCTAAAAAATAATCGCGCGCAGTATTTGATTTATGAAGAGTGGCCCGCAAAAGCCTATGCCCTTCGCTATAAGCACAACGACTTGGTGGCCTTGTCACCAGAGATTTCCAATGAGGCTCTTTATTTAGCCTTTTCGAAAAAATCACCCTGCAATACGGCAGAGCTGCAAGAAAAAATTGAAAAGGCGATTCTAAAAATTTCTAAAAAAGAAGCCCTAGAAAAACTGCTTCTTGAAAACAGTAAGCTGTGGGAAAGAGAACCGTAAATTACGGTTTTCGGATTGCCATATACTAAAGCTTATTGGCACCCACTCCTCCAGGCCAACCGATTCCTGTCGCAACGGGGTATGGCTGATTGGAGAAAGATCCCTCAGCATCGCTGGTGCTTAAGCGGATTTTTTTTGTAAGGCAGAGGTATCCCTACGAATAACATCAAACATTCTTCAGTTATCAAAGGTATTGGCCATATAATGCAAAGCCTGAAGCTCGTAACCGCAGTATTTCCAGAAGCCTTAAATAAGACTTAAGTTTGTCATAAAATTGCGAGCGATACGAAGGGCTCTCGTCTTTGCTTCTTCAGCCTTCAAACCTATGAAGTGTTCGTCCACGGTTTCAACAAAAAGTCTTAACCAACGCTCGAAATGCCCCGGTTGTAAATTCAAAGGCACATGCGGCGGGAATGGACGCCCGCGATAGGTGTCTTCACCTAAAAGCAAGTCCGCCCAAAAATTATAAAGCTTGGGTAAGTGTTCGTCCCAATCAACTTTTGCAACATCGGTAAAAATCGGACCGATATAACTATCTGCTTTGACCTTGCCATAAAAACTATCGACAAGCTTTTGGATGTCTTCGCGCGTTTCTAAGGGCTTTTTGTTGTTTACAGAAGTCACTGATTTTTCCTTTGTCTATTTACGAAAGTATTCTAGGCGATCGGCAAAACATCGAGATCTTTTTGGCGAATTTTTCTTAACTCTTCAGGAATCGCCTTCAAAATAGCCTCACCCAGGGCTTCAATCAATTCACTTTTATAATGTTCACGGCGATAAACCAAGCCAATTTCCCGCGCGGGAATAGGTCTTTCAAAGGGCACCACTTGGCTGCGGCTGCCTAAGTTTTCCGTCGCCAGAAATGGCAATAATGTGTAGCCCCCATAAAGATTCACAAGATTTTTCAAAGTTTCTAAACTGCCGCTTTCAAATTTATAACGACGACCTTCACCTTTATTTTTTTTGACGGAGCATAAATCTAAAACCTGATTGCGCAAGCAGTGGCCTTCTTCCAACAACCAAATATCTTTCATACTCAGGTTTTGATATTTGATTTTTTTCATGTCGGCGTATTCATGATTCTTATCACACAAAACATAGAATGGTTCATAGTATAAGGGAAATTCAAACATCTGGGCCATTTGTGTGGGCGTTGCTAAAACTCCAACGTCAATTTCATCTTCGTTCAGGGCCTCAAGAATTTGATTCGTCTGCATTTCCCTTAAGTTCAGCTCAATATCCGGAAAAAGATCTTCGCAGATCGGCAAAAGTCGTGGCAACAGGTACGGGGCGATCGTCGGGATGACGCCAATGGACAGAGTGCCCTGCTTGCCCTCTTTTTTTTCGTGTTGAATCAAAGTCTCAATTTTCTTCGCCTCAAATAGCACCGTCTGCATTTGTGAGATCAGTTTTTTTCCCATCTGCGTTAGCAGGATAGGCTTTTTCGAACGGTCAAAGATAACAGCCCCTAGATCCTCTTCTAGCTTCTGTATTTGCATGCTGAGCGTGGGCTGAGTGACAAAGCAGGCCTCCGCCGCCTTGGCGAAGTGCCCGTGCTTGTGGACAGCCATCACGTATTCTAGTTGGGTCAAAGAAAAGTTCACTTTTAGACTCATATAGTGCCTCTATTTAAGGCATTATGCTTCAATAGATTAAATCTATCAATATATATTTTTAATCGATTTCAATAAAAAGGGTTGATCCCTTAATCTCAAAGACGAAAGATGTCCCCTAGCAATTAAAGTTCCTGGGGGCCATTCATTTTTTGCCCTCGGGCTGAATATAAACCACATTATTCTAAGGAGAATAAATGCAAACTCTTATCAACACAAAAGTGCCTGATTTCAAAGTTCAAGCTTTCCATAACGGCGACTTCAAAACCGTAACTCAAAACGACCTTAAAGGTAAATGGTCTATCTTTTTCTTTTACCCTGCTGACTTTACATTCGTGTGCCCAACAGAGCTTGGCGACATGGCTGATAAATATGCTGAATTCCAAAAATTGGGCGTAGAAGTTTACAGTGTTTCTACTGACACTCACTTCACGCACAAAGCATGGCATGATGCTTCTGAAACAATCAAAAAAATCAAATACCCAATGTTGGCTG
>CAMLMF010000031.1 GCA_946480995.1 uncultured Bdellovibrio sp.
GCCCAGGTGCGGGAAGCCGGCGGCCGCGTTGGTGATAAAGCATCGGTTGGTTTGTCGGATCAATTAGCTGAGTTCGGTTTTGATGTGAAACGTTTAAAAACGGGGACTCCGGCGCGTTTGCATAAAGATAGTATTGATTGGTCGAAAACTATTCCTCAGGGTGGCGATGAAAAGATTTATCCTTTTAGCTATCGCTCATCGAACCAACTAAAGCTTCCGCAAATATTGTGTTATCTCACTCGCACGACAGAGCGTACCCACGAAATCATCCGTGAAAACCTCCACAAATCACCGATGTATTGCGGGATTATTGAAGGCGTGGGGCCTCGTTATTGCCCTTCGATCGAAGATAAAATTACTCGCTTTGCCGATAAGACCAGCCATCAAACATTTTTAGAACCAGAAGGTCTTTCCACTGACTTGATTTACCTTCAAGGCATTTCAACAAGTTTGCCGGAAGAGGCTCAAGATCAATTTCTGAAAACGATCCCGGGTCTAGAAAATGTCAAAGTCGTGCGCTACGGGTACGCGGTTGAGTATGACTATATTGAACCAACCCAAATCTGGCATCGCTTAGAAACCAGAACAATTCGTCAGTTATTCTTGGCAGGACAAATCAACGGAACTTCTGGTTATGAAGAAGCAGCCGTGCAAGGTTTCATGGCCGGAGTAAATGCAGCTCACAGCAATTTGGGTCGCGAAGAATTTATTTTAGGTCGCGATGAAGCTTACATTGGTGTGTTGATTGATGATCTTGTGACGAAAGGAACGCGCGAACCGTATCGCATGTTCACGTCGCGTGCTGAACATCGTTTGGTTTTACGAGAAGATAATACTATTGATAGGTTAGGGGCGGTTGCTGCCAAACTTGGTATTGTTTCTGCGGACTCTCAGCAAATTTTAGAGGGACTACAAACAAAACGTAACAACCTGCTTGAAAAATTGCGCACAGAAAAGATTTATCCAACCAAAGAGGTGCAAGAACAGTTGCGCCAAATTCCGACTCCAGAATTAACTAAGTCTTTAACTTTCGAAGAGTTGCTGCGTCGTCCAGAGATTTCTTGTTCACACTTAGAAGCATTTAATTTCACCGTTGATAGCGACCCAAACATCAATGAACCGGTGGAAATTGAAGTTAAATATTCTGGTTACGTGAAAAGACAAATGGAACTGATAAAACAGTCCAAACGCTTGGAAGAAATGTTACTTCCAGACGATCTTTTGTATGCAGATATTCGCGGCCTTTCTAATGAAGAGAAAGATAAGCTGCAACGCGTTAAGCCCCGTACCTTAGGTCAAGCTCAGCGTATCAGTGGTGTTAATCCTTCTGCAGTTCAGGCTATAATGATCCATCTCAAAGGGCACAAAAAAGTTAAGGAGATGGAGCTTGAAGGACAACAACAACAACGAACAGGAATTGCCGACGATATCGTGGCGAATTGATGAGTGGTTCCCGGGCCTAAGTCCAGATATTAGATCTCGACTAAAGACCTACCATGAGGAGCTGCTTAAGTTTAACAGGACAGTGAATTTGATTTCACCAAAGACTGTTTTTGTTGCTGACGCCCTTCATTTTGCCGATGCTATTTTAGCCTCTCAAACAATTCATAAATACAACCCTGCAATTGATAAAATCTATGACCTTGGTAGCGGGAATGGGTTTCCGGGGATGGTGTTTGCTTTGCTGTTTCCGAAAGTGCAAGTGGTCCTAGTGGACAACGATCAGAAGAAGTGTGAGTTTCTGGTTCATCTTTCTAGAGTTCTTAATATATCGAATGTCACTATTGAAAAGAAGGCAGTTGAAACACTTCCAGAGAGTTCTGTTCAATATGCGATGGTTCGCGGATTAGCCTCTATTTCTAAGTGCCTACTGATGATGAGAAAGCCAATGTCTAAGGGCGGAGTTCTTTATCATTTAAAGAGTGAGGAGTGGGGCATTGAGGTGGGGGAAATTCCCACGCAGCTTTGCTCTATTTGGTCGCCGTCTTTGGTGGGAGAATACAAGCTTCCAATAGGCTCCGTTAAGTTTTCAGTGATTAAAACAGATAAAATTGCTTAATGTTCCACGTGGAACATCTCTAATGGTGCCCGCCGCCAGACGCGGGCGCCTGAATTGGCTCACTCAGCTCTTTGATTCGATCCTTTACATCCCAGTTTCTTTTCGCACTTCTCAGTCGCTTTTCTGCCTGATAAGCGTCCCACTCAGCAGGAACCGGCCATGTTTCGCCAGTTTTGAACGCCTGATTATAGGCTTTTCGAGATATCTTTAATCTTGTTGCTAACTTTAGCTCCAAGAAGCGTTTTTCTTGTTCCAATAAGACGATTTTTGCCTTTGACTCATCCACGCGCTTTTGTGCGAACTTTATTTGGCCGGTTTGTGGAACAACGTCCGCTAGAGCTTTAATATGTCCTTCGAGAGTCTTCTTTTCAGCTTCGACGGCTTTTGACGTACTCTCAAGGGATGCGGAGATATCAGTGTATATAGGATCCTTCAGCTCCGGATTTGGCTCGGGCTTTTTGCACGCAACAAGCGTTAAGGTGATCAAAAAGATGCTGAATATTCTCATCATAGGGTTGTTCCACGTGGAACATCGGAATATTCATTAAAAAACATAAGGTGTGGCGCGAAAAACTGGTCTTTGCGCTTGCATGTTCACTCAAAAAGGCAGAACTTTTAACTTCAAGGAGGAAAAATGGCAAAAACGATCTGCATAGCGAACCAAAAGGGTGGAGTAGGGAAGACAACGACGTCCGTAAACCTCTCTTCCGCGTTGGCTACTCTTGGAAAACGTGTTCTTCTGATCGATATGGATCCTCAAGGCAATGCTTCGAGCGGTTTGGGTATCAAAAGATATGAAAGCCAGGATTCAAACAGCTACCACGTACTCATCGGCGAAAAAACTCTGACTGAGGCTATCCAAAATACTTCAAATCCAAACTTAAAGATATCCACGGCTAATCCTGACCTAGTCGGCGCAGAGATTGAACTTGTTGATATGCCGCAGCGTGAATACCGTCTTAAGCAGGCGATTGCAACAGTGGCTGACCAATTTGACTATGTATTAATTGATTGCCCACCATCTTTAGGTCTTTTGACTTTAAATGCGTTGAATGCGGCGGACAGTTTCTTAGTGCCTCTTCAGTGTGAGTACTATGCTCTTGAGGGGCTTAGTCAGCTACTCAATACGGCGGGATTAATCAAAAAGAATTTGAATCCGCAATTGCATATCGAAGGCATTGTTTTGACGATGTTTGATGTGCGCAATAACTTGAGTCATCAAGTTGTAACTGAAATTAAAAACCATTTTGGCGATAAAGTATTTAACGCCATCATTCCAAGAAATGTGCGTTTGAGCGAGGCCCCAAGCCATGGACAATCCATCTTAGACTACGACAGCAAATCCATCGGCGCACAAAGATATCTTGAACTTGCTCGTGAAGTTGTGGCGAGAACAGACGTAAAACCGTCTGTCGAAGACGCACCAAGAGCAAAACAAAATTCTTTCGAAGGGGAAGTAAATGTCTGATATTTCTGTAGAATCATCAAACAAAAAAAAGGGCTTGGGTCGTGGCCTGGGCTCTCTATTGGGTGGACCTGCGCCCACTGAAATTCCCGCTGCAAAAGCAACCCCTCCCGCTGGTGCTTCTTCTGCAAATATGGAAACTCCGAAAGCTCAACCTGCTCCTGCAACAAATCCTGCTATCGCAACACCCGTTGCCCCTCCCGTAGACCCAGAAAGCAAGATTTGGAAAGTAGCAATTGATAAGCTTTCTTCAGGCCAATATCAGCCACGCCGTATTTTCGATAAAGAGGCTTTGCAAGAGCTTGCTCAGTCAATCAAAGAAAACGGCATCCTTCAGCCGGTTGTCGCGCGCCGTACATCTTCTGGAAAACTAGAGATCGTCGCCGGGGAACGTCGCTGGAGAGCTGCGCAGCTTGCGGGTTTGCATGAAGTTCCAGTTATCCTTAGAAATTTCAACGACAAAGAGGCCCTAGAGTTAGCCATTGTTGAAAATATTCAACGTGAAGATTTGAATCCAATCGAAGAATCAGAGGGCTATGCGCGCTTGATTTCTGAGTTCAAATTGTCACAACAGCAAGTGGCTGAAAAAGTGGGTAAAGATCGTGCGACTGTAGCCAATGCGGTTCGTTTGTTGTCATTGCCTGAAGAAGTCAAAAACATGATTTCTGCCAATGAGCTTTCAGTGGGTCATGCAAAAGCATTACTTTCTTTGCCAGATCCGAAAAAGCAGCTCGAGTTTGCGAAAAAAGTGGTCAATGAAAAGATCGCGGTTCGTAAGCTAGAAAAAATGGTGCAAGCGGTAGTCAAAGGAACGGCGGAAGAAGACGAAAAAGCTTCGGAACTTGATTCTAATGTTACGCAGCGCTTGATATCTGGTTTAAGTGATGAACTGCAAAAAATGCTCGGCACGAAGGTGTCTATCGATTACTCTAATTCTAAGGGTAAAATCAGCATTCATTTTTACTCAGACGACGAACTTACTAATATGGTAGATAGGCTTAAAGAAGGATGGCAGTAGCAGTTCCTCAATCATTACAAGAAGATCTTCTCTCTGGTCACGTCACAGCGATTCTTGACCAGGGGACTCACTTTGAAGGCAAGCTCAGTTTTGAGGGCACCGTTCAAATTGGCGGAGACTTCAAAGGGGAAATCTTCACAAAAGATACTATTGTTATCAATGAAGGCGCGGCTGTGGCTGCGCAAATTGAAGCCGATACCATCGTTATAAGTGGCCGGGTTGAGGGAAATCTCTTCGCCCGTCGCCGAGTTATTATGCATCCACCCGCAGTATTTAAGGGAACCGTTACGTCTCCAAGCTTACGCATCGATGAGGGCGTGGTTTTTGAGGGCGCGTCTTACATGCCCAAGTCTTAAGCATTTTCGGGCGCTTCATTATCAATTTGAAATTCGCCTTGACCGTCCATAGTCCAACAGGTAAATCCGAAGCTCAAAAACTAGTAGGGATTTCAACTAAATGGACATTTTTGGACAATTAGGTATTAATACCACCGCAGGCTTTCAGTTTGTACTATTTGCGATCGCTTTGATCTTCTTGAGCAAATTTGTTTTTGCTCCCTATGCACATGCATTGGAAGAACGACAAGCAAGAACCAAGGGTGGTGAAGACCTCGCTTTGGAATATCAAAATAAATCTGTCGAGCTTCAATCAGAATACGAAGTAAAACTTCGTGATTTGAACGGACAAATTAAATCCATCGTTGATGCATCAAAAAGCCAAGCGAATAAAGAGTACGAAGTTTTGGTTGAGCGCGCACGCAGCGAAGCTGAGAAACACGTACAAACTAATCGCGCAAAAATTAGCTCTGCAGTGACTGCAGCGGCGGCAGAATTGAAAACACAAACAACTGCTGTGGCGATGACTATTACTAACAAGTTGTTAAAATAAAGAGAGCGTTACATGAAGTTGCTTCTGAACCTTTTCATCATCTTAACTCCCGCTTTGGTTATGGCTGCCTCTGATGGCCATCACGGAGAAGGCGTTCCTAAGGTTGTTCTTTACCAATTGATCAACGTTACTATTCTTGTTGCTGGCCTTGTGTATTTCACAAAAGACAGCATCGTGCAGTTTTTCTCAAGCCGTAAAGCTGTGTATTTGGAAGCTGCTCAGAAATCAGCTTTCGCGCGCGAACAAGCGGAAAAAGAATTCGTTGATATTAAGCAAAAACTTGCAAACCTTGATTCAACTCGTGAAGAGTCTTTGAAGAAAGCGCAAGCCCACGCTGACGACATCAAAAAACAAATTATGGATGAAGCTCAAAGTGTTACGAAGCGTATTCGTGACGATGCTGAATTGACGGCAACTTTGGAAGTGCAGCGCGCGCAAAGAGATTTGCGTACGCAACTTCTTAAAGACTCTGTTGAAGCAGCCCGTGTTGTTCTGACTAAAGATCTTAGCTCTGCAGACCAACAAAAACTTCAAAAAGACTTTATCAATCACGTCGGAGTTTAAGCCATGCAAGCAAGTGAAGTTTCTAAAAGATACGCAAAAGCTCTTTTGGCCGTAACAAAACAAAAAGGCACTCATGCAAAAACATTTGCAGAGTTGCAAGCGTTGACTGCGGCGTTCGCGTCAGATGCGACTACGAAAAATTATTTCTCTAATCCAATGGTTTCAGCTGCTCAAAAAATTGCAGCAGTGAAGTCAGCAATTGAAGGCAAGGGCATTTCTGAGGACGTCGTAAGCACATTGACGTTGCTTGGTGAAAAAGGCCGTTTGCACATTCTTGATCAAGTGACTTTGGCATTCCAAGGTTTCTTGGATCTTGAAGAAGGTGTCACGCGTGGGGTTGTTCGCTCAGCTCAGGCTTTAACTGCGGACGCGCAAAAAGACATCGAAGCAAAGATCAATAAAGTTTTAAATAAAAAGATCGTATTGACCTATGAACAAGATCCAAAGCTTCTTGGCGGCGTTGTCGCTGAAGTGGGCGGATGGACATTCGATGATAGCATCGATACACACTTAAAAAAATTGAATGAAGAATTAAACAGGAGAGCCAACTAACAATGGAAACACAAATTCGTGCTGACGAAATCAGTCGTGTTCTCAAAGAACAAATCAATCAATACAATAAAAAGATTGAAGTAAGCGAAACAGGAAGCGTTCTTTCCGTAGGAGACGGTGTTGCCCGTATCTATGGTCTTGAGAATGCTATGGCTGGTGAACTTGTTGAGTTCCCAGGTGAAATCTACGGAATGGTCCTAAACCTTGAAGAAGGTCATGTTGGTGCCGTACTTTTCGGTGAAGATCGTCACATTAAAGAAGGCGACACTGTTAAAAGAACTAAAAAAATCGTTTCCGTTCCAGTTGGTGAAGCCCTTCTTGGTCGCGTTGTAGACGCTCTAGGAAATGCTATCGACGGTCGTGGTCCTATCAACACGCCTCATTCACGTATCGTTGAAACTAAAGCTCCTGGTATCGTTTATCGTCATCCAGTTGAAGAGCCTCTTCAAACGGGTATCAAAGCTATCGATGCTCTTGTTCCAATCGGTCGTGGCCAACGTGAGTTGATCATCGGTGACCGTCAAACAGGTAAAACAACGATCGCGGTTGACACTATCATCAATCAAAAAGGTCAAAACGTTCAGTGCTTCTACGTAGCTATCGGTCAAAAACAATCGACTGTTGCTCTAGTAGTTGAAAAATTGCGTGCAGCGGGTGCTCTTGAGTACACGACTATTATTGCAGCGAATGCTTCTGACTCTGCACCTCTTCAATACCTTGCAGCCTACACAGGTACTGCAATGGCGGAATACTTCCGTGATACTGGCAGACATGCTTTGATCGTTTACGATGACTTGACGAAACAAGCGCAAGCTTACCGTCAGTTGTCTCTTCTTCTTCGCCGTCCTCCAGGACGTGAAGCGTATCCAGGCGACGTATTCTATCTTCACAGCCGTTTGTTAGAGCGTGCTTCTAAGTTGTCAGCTGATAAAGGCGGCGGTTCATTGACTGCATTGCCAATCATCGAAACACAAGCGGGCGATATCTCTGCATACATCCCAACAAATGTTATCTCTATCACTGATGGTCAGATCTTCCTTGAATCAGATCTATTCTACAAAGGTATCCGTCCGGCGATCTCTGTAGGTAAATCTGTATCACGCGTGGGTGGTGCCGCTCAGATTAAAGCGATGAAACAAGTTGCCGGTTCAATGAAACTTGAACTTGCACAGTTCCGTGCGATGGAAGCGTTCGCAGCGTTTGCTTCTGACTTGGATAAAGCGACTCAACAACAGTTGGCTCGTGGTCGTCGTTTAGTCGAAGTTTTAAAACAAGGTCAATACCAACCAGTTAAAGTTGAAGAACAAATCGTTATGATCTTCGCAGCTTCAAATGGTTTTGTTGATGCTTACCCTGAAACAGACGTTAAGAAATACGAAAAAGAAATGATTGAGTTCTTGAAAAACAAGCACCCAGAAATTCTTAAAACTATTTCTGAGAAGAAAGCTATCTCTGACGACTCTAAGAAGGCGCTTCTTGCGGCTCTTGGCGAATTCAAAGCTATCTTCCAACCTTCTAACTAATATTGGTGCTTAAATGGCAAGCTTGAAGGATATCCGGGCTCGGATCGAGTCCACTAAAAACACCCAGCAGATCACGAAGGCTATGAAGCTCGTGTCTGCTGCGAAGTTGAGAAAGGCGCAGAATAACATCGTTAATATGCGTCCTTATGCTCTGACTTTGCGTAAGGTGATTGCGGATATCGCTGTGACAAATAAAGTGACGCATCCGTTGATGGAGAAGAAAGAGCAAGTAAAGAACGTTTTACTTGTTGTTATCAGCTCTGATCGCGGTCTGTGCGGCGCTTTCAACAGCAATATCAACAAATTTACTGAAGCTTATTATAAAGAGAACAAAGACAAGCTCGAGAAAATTGATTTCTTATTCATCGGCCGCAGAGCCCATGATTATTTTATCAGAAGAGATATCAAGCCGGTGGATTACATCACGAAGCTTGATAAGGACATTTCTTATGAGTTGGCCTCTAAAGTTGCTGGTCGCGTGATGAATGATTACCTAGAAGGTAATTATGATGAAGTTCGTATTATCCATAACGAATTCAAGTCAGCGATTTCTCAAGTTGTAGTGTGTGAAACAATCTTGCCAATTGATCTTGGTTTGACGACTTTCAATACTGAAAAAGAGAGTGCGACGAATTTCTCTGTGGACATGATTTTCGAACCAGCTCCAGAAGCGATCATCAAAGATCTTTTGGAAAAGCATTTCGATCTTCAAGTTTACAGAACTATGTCTGAGTCGGTTGCCGGCGAACATGGTGCTCGTATGAGTGCGATGGAATCTGCGACGAACAACGCGAAAGAGATGATCAACAAGCTCACTCTGACATACAACAAATTGAGACAAGAAAAAATTACTACAGAATTGACTGAAATCGTATCGGGCGCGGAAGCGCTTAAATAGGGAGCTGAATAATGGCATTCGGTAAAGTAAAACAAGTTATGGGTCCCGTAGTGGACGTAGAATTTGACGGCGGAGAACTTCCAGCAATCAATTCTGCTCTTCGTGTAACAAATAAATTTATCTCTGAAACAGAGTACAATCTAGTTCTTGAAGTTGCTCAGCATTTGGGTGACGGCGTAGTCAGAGCGATCTCTATGGACCAAACTGAAGGTTTGGTTCGTGGCGAAAAAGTAAAAGCTTTGAATTCGCAAATCACAGCGCCAGTAGGCCGCGAAGCTTTGGGTCGTATCATCAACGTAGTTGGTGAACCAATCGACGAACAAGGTCCAGTAAATGCAAAAGAACACTGGGGCATTCATAGATCTGCTCCTAAATTCGAAGAGCAAGCGACTTCAGCTGCAATGTTGATGACTGGTATCAAGGTCGTTGACTTGTTAGCACCTTACGCAAAGGGTGGTAAGATCGGTTTGTTCGGTGGTGCGGGTGTTGGTAAGACAGTTCTTATCCAAGAGCTTATCCGCAATATCGCAACAGAGCACGGTGGTTTCTCTGTATTCGCGGGCGTTGGTGAACGTACTCGTGAAGGAAATGACTTGTGGCAAGAGATGAAGCAGTCTGGCGTATTGGCTAAGACAGCTCTAGTTTTCGGTCAAATGAATGAACCACCAGGAGCACGTGCGCGTGTTGCTTTGACTGGTTTGACTGTTGCTGAATACTTCCGTGACGTTGAAAACCAAGACGTTCTTTTCTTCGTAGACAACATCTTCCGCTTTACTCAAGCGGGTGCTGAAGTTTCTGCCCTTTTGGGTCGTATCCCTTCTGCCGTTGGTTACCAACCAACTTTGGCAACTGAGATGGGTGCTCTTCAAGAGCGTATCACTTCAACTAAAAAAGGTTCGATCACGTCAGTTCAAGCGGTATACGTACCTGCCGATGACTACACGGATCCAGCTCCTGCAACGACGTTTACTCACTTGGATGCGACGACAAACTTGGATCGTGATATCGCTGCTATGGCGATCTTCCCAGCGGTTCATCCGTTGACTTCAACTTCACGTCTTTTGGATCCAGCTGTTATCGGTGAAGAGCACTATAAATGTGCTCGTGACGTTCAAGCGTTGTTGCAACGTTACCGTGAACTTCAAGATATCATCGCTATCTTGGGTATGGACGAATTGTCTGAAGCGGATAAATTGGTTGTATCACGTTCTCGTAAAATCCAACGTTTCTTGTCTCAACCATTCTTCGTTGCAGAGCAGTTCACTGGTCTTCAAGGTAAATACGTTGATATCAAAGACACTGTTAAAGGCTTCCGCGAAATTCTTGACGGTAAACACGATGCTCTTCCAGAGCAAGCGTTCTACCTTGTTGGAACTATCGAAGACGCTATCGAGAAAGCTAAAAAGCTACAGGCGTAATCCTGTAGCCGTTGAAAGGCTTATTTATGTTTAAATTAACGATCGTGACTCCAGAAAGACGTTTGCTTGTTGGCCAAGAGGTTGACGAAGTAACAGTTCCTGGTTTCAAAGGAGAACTCAACATTCTTCCTGGTCACGCGCCACTAATCACGACACTTGAAACAGGTGTTATGAAATGGAAACTTAAGGGTAAAGAAAAGCAAGACCAAGCTGTGATCAGCTGGGGCTATTGCCAAGTAACCCCTGAGGGCGTGAATGTTCTTGCGAACATGGCTGACCTTCCAGAAGAAATTGACGTTCAGGCGACGAAAGAATTTTTGTCTGCTTCTGAAAAACGCATCATGAACGAACTTATCACAGATGAAGATTGGACAGAGTTCCAACGTGATTGGTCTCGCGCAAGAGCGAAACTTGATATGGCTGAAGGCCAAATCAAAAAATAGTCAGTACGAAAAACTTAGAATTTTAAAAAGGCTCTCGGAAACGAGGGCCTTTTGTTTTTGTGGCATCGGATTTGAAATTATCGCTCTGGGTTTTCTTAAATGAAGTTTAGAGGTGATACATGTCTGCGCATTCCGAAATTGTCCGAAGCTATATCGAGCTCCGGAACTATTTAGCTAAAAGCAATCCACAGCCGAATATGAAATTCGAAGTAAACTTCAAAGTTTTAAATCAATCGTTGATGGCATTTAATACTGTTACTGGTGCTTCCATAGAGGTTGCCAAGATAAGACCGAACTTCCCGGGAGTTTTTATGCCCCATTACGGGTGTATATTTGAAAGATATGCGACGGACTTAATTCGCTATATTAATATGGGCCTACTTAAAAATGTGAATCAATCGAATGACGAAATTCTTTCGTTGTCTTTAAAACATAAAGATTCACTGAATTTAAATAAAGCTTACGAACCTTATTAAGAGGGCATCTTTGCTAGCAAAACGCCGTTAAGAAAAATATCCAAGCGCATCTGAGCAGGAGTTCTATCGGAGTCTCGGTAGTTAAACTGATCGACGTCAATAAGTTCCCACTGGTTATTTTTATCGAGACGAAACTCAGCGTAAAAATCTAAGCCGCCGAAGCAAAGAAGGGTTTCTTCTTCGATTTTAGAAACGACCGCATAAAGTTTGTTGCGACCGATTTTCCAAGCGACAGTTGTAGAGAAAGTTTCTTGGCAATCATAGCACGGCATATTTTTTACTGCGTA
The DNA here is from genome assembly GCA_946480995.1 of uncultured Bdellovibrio sp. The sequence continues at coordinate 11,592 of CAMLMF010000031.1, forward strand.
TTGCGTGTCGCTTTCCGGATTTAAGAGAAAATAGGAAATTCTTTTTTCCGGATAGTCGTGCGGATTCACGTTGCGTGAAACCTCCCACATCAGATCATAATGATTTTTTGCCAAAAGCTTATCAACCATGCTTTTCGTATCGGCAAAAGAATTATTTCGATTAAGACGCCCGACGAAGGGACTGTATTAAAGCGATACGTAAGAGTTCGCAGGGTCGTTTAAAATCTCTTCGAGATGTTGAGCGATTTTTTTGCCGGAATCGGCGTGGTTAAAATAAAGCTGAATCACGCGCATATAACCTTTTGTGTCGCGCACCAAGCGAGGCGCCGCCAAATTCACCGCAACAACATAGCGTCTTTGTTCAGGCTTAAACGATTTGATCAAGCCCGCAGTTTTGGGGCCGGTGACGGCCGCGACCAGTAAAGTACACTTTTGATTTTGCACCCAGGTCTGTACGTCTTCTGCCGTAAATGATCCAGCAAGAATTTTTGTGGCAACTCTTCGTGACGTGGACTTTCGGAAAGACTCGATAAAACTTCCAGATGGTGAGATCACGCACAGGTTGGCGACGGAAGAGGGTGAGCGACCTGGAGACACTTTGGCAACAGAACTTTGCGCCAAGCTGTTTTGTAAATTCTTATCTAAAATATCTGACTCTAAATTGATATAACCCTTTGAAGTCAGCTTTAGTCCCTGTAGCAAAGAAGGTTGCTGTGGATCTCTGCGATATAAATTTGCGTAAGCTTTTACTCTTAAAATTCGTTTCAATTTTGCGTCGAGTTCATCCTTAGAAAGCTGACCAATCGCTACCGCCTTCTTTACGTAATTAAATGCAGCCTCTTGATCTTTAAAGGACCAAGTTAACATCACGATGTCAGAACCAGCTTGTAAGGCGCGCAGGGCAGCGACCTCGGGACGCAGTAGCTGTTTAGACCCTTGCATCTGTAAATCATCAGTAACGACTAAGCCTTGATACTGCAATTTTTCGCGTAAAAGTCCGTGGGTAATTTGTCGCGAAAAACTTGCGGGCTCACCACTTTTATCGAGCGATGGATAAATCAAATGCGATAGCATCATAGCTGAGTTTTCACTAAGTGCTGCATAGGCAGCGAAAGGTTTTAAATCTCGCTCTTGCATTTCCGAATAAGAAGAAAGATTGCGCACGACTTTTA
>CAMLMF010000032.1 GCA_946480995.1 uncultured Bdellovibrio sp.
TCGCCATTTCACTGGTGATATGTTGTTTGAAAGAAATTTTTCAGATGACGTTTCCCGTTTTGATCATGGCTTGGGACCTGTCTTTAACAATACTAGCTGCAATGCTTGTCATTCCCGTGATGGCCGCGGCGCTTTACCGGTATTGCCAGCGGGGCAAGAGTGGGTATCTTTAAAACAAAATGAATCTGTGTTCTTGCGCATTAGTATTGAGGACGGCAAGCCTCGCCAAAAAACAGCTGCTGACCATTGGGGCGCACCTAAAGCGGTTCCGGGTTTTTCTGATCAGTTGTTCCATTTAGGCTCTATGGGGGCTCGCGAAGATCTTCCCGGCGTGGGCCAAGCTCAAGTGTGGATGAAGTATGAAAAAAGCAACTTCGTTTATCCCGACGGAGAAGTAGTTGTTTTACGTAAGCCAGTATTTAAAATCACCGGCGCTTATGATGAGTACTTTGATTCAGTCACAGGACAAATGCGCAGTCGCTTGTACGAAAATGATGTCAAGACGGGCGCGCGTCTAGGCACACCAATGATCGGTTTGGGTTTGCTTGAAGCAATCAAAGAATCTGACATTTTGGCTTTAGCGCAACGGGATCTTTCGGCAGAAGGTGTTTCGGGTCGCCCGAATTATGTCTTTGATATTCAAAAAAGCATGGCGAATGATCCGTATCCTATTTCATTGGGACGATTTGGCTTAAAAAACAATACTCCGTCTGTGTTCCATCAATCCCTCGGCGCTTTGCGCGGCGACATTGGTGTGACCAACTATGCCTTTCCGAAAGAAAGCATCGTCGGGACACCGTTGTTCGACTCTTATATGAAGGGACGTCAAGGGGTTGCGGGTGTCGAGGCTTCACAAGAAGTCGCTGATAATTTAGTTTTCTATTCTCAGTCTTTGGCGGTCCCTGCGCGCCGTATGGTCACTGAAGCGCAAGTGATTCGAGGGGCAGAGCTATTTCATCAAGTCAGCTGTACAAGTTGCCATCAGCCTAGTTTCACTACCGGTGATCATGCAGTTCCAGCTTTTCGTCAGCAAAAAATCTATCCTTATACCGATATGCTTTTGCATGACATGGGTGAAGGACTTGCTGACGGTCGCCAAGATTTTGATGCTTCCGGCAGTGAATGGAAAACTCGTCCCTTGTGGGGCTTAGGCCAAACTCACACTGTGAACCCACGCGCGGGATTCTTGCATGACGGTCGGGCCCGCACTGTTGAAGAAGCGATTCTGTGGCATGGTGGTGAAGGCGAATACGCAAAATCTAAGTTTGCGCAGCTTCCAAAAGCGGATCGTCTTGCTTTATTACTTTTTATAAAATCGCTTTAACGTGATCAACCAGCCGACCCCCGTGATCGGCTGGTGTGAGAATTACTCTTTGCATTCTCTGTATTTTACGACGCCAGACTCCTGATCAAAAAATTCTAACAATTTGCACTGTTTAATAGCGACAACCTCATGGGTGGGGTGTTCGCAAGTTGCGTACTCTTCGATTCCGAACTCGGGATCACGGCAAGAATTGTAAGACTCCACTCCGTGTGCGGGCGCGCGACATTCTTGGTACGCTTGCACTCCGAAGCTGGAATCACTGCAACTGTTGTACGCTTCAACGCCAAAACTGGGATGGCGGCAGGTTCTTGGGATTCTGAAGCAAGAACCACCTTTGTGTGGTGTTACTGGAATTACTCCGGCTACGCTGATCGGAAGTCTTCTTGTGCATTCGCCACCGTCATCCCATCCACACACTTCGCCGCTTTTTCTTTGGTTATATCTTGCGACACCACAGGCAGGACCACTTCCCGTATTGTAAGAAGCCACCTCACACGCAGAACTTCTGCCTAGGTTGAAGGCTTTAACCCCGCATTTTGGATGGGCGGCTAACTTGTAAGATCCAACACCACACTCGGGTCCACGGACGGCTTTGTAAATCGCGCCACAGGCAATGTTCGTGCGCACTTTGCATTGGTTGTCGGCAAAGGCTTTTTCTAAGCGTTCGGGTAAAGCGTATTCAATATAATTAAAGTTCTCTGGATACATACACTTTTCAAAATTGTTTAGGCATGTTTTCGTAAGCGTATTGATCTCATTTAATTTTTTATTGACGTAATCTAAACGGCCTTGCAGTTCGTTCATTTGGGGTGACAAGAATTGCGACTTGTTGCTGAGGATATAATTTACGTTGTCGCGGTGATCCGTCAGTTTGAACTTCAATTGATTTAGGTATTCAAAGACTCCCTCTTGTACAGCCGTATCGAATTCTGTTCCCTCGATCGGATAAGACTTCAGTTGAGTATAGGAAGCTGTGATAGCGCGCAAAGGCGTAGGGCGTCTGGTAACTTCCAAAGAAAACTCTTTCACGCGCCCAATAAGATCCGCAACATTGGTTGGATAGGCTTTCGCTTCGCCACCGATTTGGTGCACGAAAATTTGCAGGGACTTATTCGAAGTGGCCTCCGCAATACTGCGCTCTAAGTCGACGGCGGCCTTAAAGGTTCCCACCTTGGCGCGCAACGAAGATTTGATTTGGGTGTAAGAGTAGCTGTCTACGGTGTCGAGCTTCAGTAAAGCGTAAAGCATTCCGCCGCGCTGGATGGCCGCTACGTATTCGTTTCCGCATTTTTGGCGAAAGGCTTTAGGTTGAGACCGAGCCAGATCCACAAAATCACGATCCAGATCTTCATCCATCGTGCGTTCAACGGGAGTTAGCACCTCTGCTGAAACCAAAATATAAATTGAATAGTTATTCAGCGACTGCTCGTTGAGGTAGCTGACGCTGGCGGAGCCCTTATTAAATCCCGACTTCAAACTGGCCGCTGCAGATACGCCAATTTTTTTAGCCAAGTCATACCGTGATTCAATCAGCTCTAGCTTAAAGACACTTTCTTGAATGGAATCTGTTGCACGGCTGCTATCGTATTGTGTGGTTTTTAGTATCACGCACTTACCTGCAGAATCATCAGTAAAGCTGTCGTAACCACGGCCGAACATCATCGAGCTTCCCGTATTCCAATCAACCGAAGTAGACTTCGCTGATAACTGCGCAAGGCGAGCCAGTGAAGGTTTATAAAAAGTTTCCATATTCACCGAGCTTGCTAAAGTCGGCAGGGTAAAGAAGAGGCCTAAGGAACAAATTAGTTTTTTCATACAAACTCCTTGTTCGCCTTTGTAATGCCTTGTTCCATTTGCTTATAGATTTAGTTTCTTAAATTGAGGCACCGTTTTTAAGTGCCCCTTAAGTTCGGCATATATATTGGATCTAAATCCCTAAAATACACCTAGTGCTCTAGGCTCGATCCAACGTTCGGAATCGGGGACCTAACTGGGCACTGTTTAAAACTTGGACAGAGGTTTCCTATGATGGCTTCTAAATCTAAACTGATTCTTTCTTTGACAACTCTGTTGTTGGTTGCGGCCTGTGCTGAACAGGAAAAGCTTAATGAAATGCACGATGCCACCGTCAAAATGGAAAAGACAACGGGCGAGATGAATCAGACCACGGGTAAAATGAACGAAGTCACGACCAAGATGGACAACAAGATGGCGCAGATGACGACGACCACAGAACGTGTCGCTACGACCACGGAAAGCGTTGATAAAAAGACCGGTGTGGTATCTACGAAGCTTGATAACTTAGGTGATATGACCAACGAACTTTACGATGCTTTAAGGCAGGGCAATGCCTTGCAATTGCGTCGCGAGGCTTTAAGTTCGCTTTTAAAAGCTTCATCTATGCAAATGAAGCTTTCTGAATCAGCTAAATATTTTATGTCATTTGAAATCCAACTGTGGAATATGTTCGGTCAAGATAAAGACCTAGATAAGCGAGATATATTAGCGCAGCAAGCGACTCAGGAATTCTTTATGGAAGTGGCAGAGTTCGCGCCACGCGGATATGATGTCGATGCGACGGCGACGCCAGATGCAGAAGATATTCATTCGGCTTCCAATCGCACGGCTTCTTTTAACGCGTTAGCGGCAGCCATGCATCAGATCAATCGCAAACAAGTGACGACTTTGAATAAAGATGCACAGCTAAGCAAAATCAGCATGTATTCATTGATGGCCGATGCATTACTGGCAAAAAAAGATATTCAAGCTAATACCGCGAAGCTGGGTTCAAAAGAAAAATATGTCCGTGAAGTGTTGGCGCAGGAAAAATTGGCTTTGCAGTTGTTGCAAACTCGTTACAATATTTTTCCGATGATCTTTGTCGATCTGACGACGAAAATCAGTGAAAAAGGTTTGCTTGGCAAAGCGATGATGGCGACTTTGGCCTGGGAGCTAGATCTTGATAAATTAAATAAGACACAATTGGAATACTTCCGCACGGAAGTTTTGCAACAAGCCCTAGATGCCCACAAACTTATGACCGCTATTGGAGTGAAACCAAAGATGGGCACCAAGGTGGCTTTGATCTTAAGTAAGATGAGAATCAAAACATCAGCTAAAAAAGACGCTCACATCGCGGCGGCACAGGTGGCTCTTGTCGAAAAAATCCAAGAACTTAAGGCGACTATTAAATAGTCGCCAGTGAGCTGTTGTTAAGCTTGGCTTAAAATAGTCCCATATAATTAATTAAGTTCATCTAGAACTAAAACATCCTTTCGCGTTAAAAGTATTCCTGTAAACGGCACCGAATGAACGGCGCCGACACAGGAGTACAAAATGAAAAACGTGTTTTCCCATACAGTCATCGCGGCAATTTTGGTTATGACGGTTTCTCAAGCCATCGCGCGTCCGCCAACATATACCCAAGAGTTCAATCCCGATGGCACCGTAACAACCACAGCCTCGGACAATAGTGGCGTGGTCCATGATCAAACCCGTGATCAAGGCCAACAAACAAAACAAGATCTAGAACGTCAAGGATATGAAGTGCACGTAAAATCTTTGCGCTTTGATGCTCTAACGCGACCTTCGCCGAACACAAATTGCGATGATTTCACGGCAGAAGGTTGTCAAACAGAACGGCCTAACGGATGTGAAGTGACGCTAACTTGTGAGGGCGGAAACCCTCACAGATGCGCTTATATTTCCCTGTGTGTACCGACTCGATTTTTTGAATAATTTTTTAAAACCAAAGATCAAAACAAAGGAATAAAAATGAAAAACGTAATGTCTTTAATGATGATTCTAGGAGCTTTAACTTTAACAGGCAGAGCTGCCAATGCCGCTGGTTCCGGTTATGATTGTGAAGTTAGAAAATCAAGTCGTGGCAGTTCTGAGAATGCCCAATTGGTATTCAAAAAATTTGTCCCTTATACTACTGAAGATTTCGTTCTTGAAGTCGTTGCCCAGGACTCTGTTAACGTCGTAGAAGTTCGTGCAAACAGCCGACTCAATGTTTTGCAGATTATCAGCTCGGAAGCTAAAACAAAGATTATGCAAGCCTTTGTTGAGACAGATCTTAATACGAAACAAGTTGGGATTTTTGACGCCATCAACAATCAGCAAATCTTGTGTAAAAAAGTCGGAACTTCTTCAGGTCTAGTTGTTCCATTACAACCACGTTATCACAGCAGTGCGGGTGAAGGCGGTGGTGGGGACCCATTTGACCGCGGAGGAAGAGGCGGTATCGGATGTTTCTTTATTTCTTGCGCGTACTAAATTGATTCGAACCATCGTAAGAAAAAAGGTCTAGGGTATTTCAAAATACAAATTCTCTCGATACTATTAAATAAAGCTTCTATTGGGGCTGGAGAGGAGGTGATGTTTATGATCAATTCATGTGACATAAGCAAGGCGGAGGTGGCGGGCTCTTAGCCCCCAAGACCTTCGCCGGGGATTCAAAAGAATCTAATAAGGGCGACCCGCAAGGGTCGCTCTTCCTTTTCTAGGAACACTCACAAATTTCGCCCAAAAATTTAATCAAATCTAGCCCTGCTTAGCAGTCCATAGCGCTAACGTAAATTCCTGTAAACACCGATAAATTATCGATACCTCAAACGTTCTTAAAGCGGGATTTTGTAAAAGTATGTCTGACGAAAAATCTGAAATTAATTTTGGTGAACACGAACCTGTGATCATGATCGACTTTGAGCAGGTCGAACAGGTATCAAATGTTTTTTTTGAAGAATCCAAAGAAATTTTGGAAGACCTTGATCAATTAATTTTAAAACTCGAAAATGATCCTACCAATTTAGATCAAATCAATCTTCTTTTTCGCAAAGTGCATACGATCAAAGGCAGTGTGGGTGCAGTTCCTGGGGGCCAGTTGCTAGGCTCGCTAGCCCATGAGTTTGAGGCCTTGCTGACGCGTATTAAGCGCGAAGAAAGAGCTGTCACTAAAGAGTGTGTCGATTTATTTCTAAAAAGTTCACGCATCATCAAAGTTCTAGCGCAAAGTTTGCGCGATAAGCGCGAACTTTATCCAGAAGAATTAAGTGAAGCCATTGAGCTAATATCAAGTTACGGTGGCTTTGAATTTCTTGATGGTGGGGTGGCAACTCCTAAAGCTTCCCCGGTCGTCCGGGCTGCCGCTGAAACACAGTCTGCTGAAGACGACGGCGTGTGGTTGTCATCAAAGCAAATGAACGAGTTTCTAAAGCTTTCTGGCGAATTGTTGGTTCTTAAAAACTTTTTCCAAATGATGAACCAAACAGTTAACTTTCGTTTGCAGCCAGAGCTTTTTGAGCGTCGCCAAGTGGATTTTTCGCAGAACCTAGCGAAGATCTGCGATGTCTTTCAAAGCCAGGTGCAGACTGTGCGCAAAGAAACGGCGAGTGAAAGCTTTCATGGATTGAATTTGATTATTCGTCAGGCTTCAACGGAGCTAAATAAAAGCGTGCAGTTGAATCTTGTTGGTGGTGATCTGCCAATCGATAAAAGCTTGGGTAAAGATCTATATGAAGCTTTGGTGCATTTGGCCCGAAACTCTATCGATCACGGTGTTGAAGATCAGTTTGAAAGAGCTTTGCAAGAAAAGCCTCCTACAGGCACTTTGACCCTAGAGATATCGGAAAAAAATAATATTATCTTTGTGACATTTAAAGATGATGGCAAAGGCTTGGATAAAGAGCGCATTTTGCAAAGAGCTTTAAAGTCAGGCCTGGTTCAGGAAGAAGATGTTGCCAAGCTTAGTGACGAAGATATTTATAAGTTTATTTTTAATGCTGGATTTTCTACGAAAGAAAAAGTGACTACGATTTCGGGTCGTGGCGTGGGTATGGATATTGTTCAGTATACCGTGGACAAATACCAAGGCCGCATAAATATTGAAAATTCCCCAGGTCAAGGTGCTTGCTTTAAGATTGAAATTCCCATTCCTCAGCATATCATGGTCGAAAGTGCTTTGTTGTGTACATGGCAAGAGTACCAGTTTGCGGTGCCATTGACGTCAGTTGCGCACATTAGTTCTTGTGAAGAATTACAGATTACGCACGTGAATCACTTCCGCTATTGTCAATTCAGTGGCTTGACGGTGCCAATAATGAATTATGCAGAAATTTTAAATTTGAAGACGCAGTTAAACGAACAACAAGTTCGTCAATGTGCTGTCGTTTTTATGAAGATTAAGGACGTTTTGATTGCGTTCCTTGTGGATAAAATTGATGCGCAAACGGACCTTGTCGTAAAACCATTTGGTAAAGTCATTTCGGAACAAAGAGGCTTTAAAGGCATTTCAATTTTAGCCGACGAAAAGATCACATATATTGTAGACCCTGAAAAAATTCTTGATCTGATGTTTGTCGGTGGTGCTGCAACTCAACAGGAGGCCGCATGAGCGATTTCTTTGGTGACGATTTTACAGTCGAGCTGAAGCGCTACTTCCTTGATAACTTATCAAAGGAAGTGGATAAATATGTGGATCTAGTCGATGACGCGCATTGGACCCGTATTCGTTCGGAGGTCTGTGAATTGAGTCAGGCCTGGTCAGTGGATGCAAAGACCAATGAGTTTCCGCACTTCACCCAGTGGTTGGCGGATTTTCCAGAGCGAGTCAACAGCTTGCAAAGCGCCCAAGATTTCTCGAAGTCTTTGGCTTCAATTAAATCTTACTGCGAAAATTTAGCCATCGATAATAATGACACCGCAGAGCTTGCTGCTAAATTTTCTTCTGTGGTGGAAAATCGCCACGAAGTTATGTTCTTGCAATGCAAATGGGGCCAGCAAGACTTTGCGATTCCTCTTTTAAAGGTTGTTGAAATCACCGGCGGATTGTCCCTGTATTCTATGCCTGACAAAAGGGCTGGTATCCTTGGGGTTATTCCGTTTCGGGGAGAAGCAGTTCCTGTAGTCAGTTTTGCTGAGTTAGGTTTTTTAGATGCTGACAGCAAAAATGCCTTCTATGTTATTTGCGAGCACGAAAATGTGCGGTTCTCCTTGCAGGTTACAGCGACTGAAGACTTAGTCAGTTTGCGCGAATCAGAATTATTAAATGCGGAAGGGGCGGAAACAATGATTCCGGCTTCTTTCGTCAGTCGTTTCTTTGTCAAAAACAACAAAAGCATCATGATCCTTGATGTTGAAAAGATGGTAGCCTAATGAACACACATTATCTGTTCCCTGGAAAAGTCGCGGCCTTCAAAGAAGAAACAGTAATTTCAACACTGTTAGGTTCGTGTGTTGCCGTGGCGATTTTTGATCCGACGACAAAAATCGGGGGGCTGAACCACTATCTTTTGTCGGATGGTTCACCGGACGAGCGAGCAAATACACGGTATGGTTCTCATGCGATTCCAATTTTAATTGAAGAGTGTGTGCGCTTAGGTGCGAATCGCAGCAAGTTGCAGGCTAAAGTCTATGGTGGCGCTAACGTAATCAGTGTTTCATCCTTGGGCGATGGTATTGGAAAACGTAATATCGATCTGGCTGATAGAATGTTGCGCGATTTAGGCATTCAAGTGATTGAACGAAATGTAGCTGGCGAAAGTGCGCGAACCATTAAGATGAATACGGCAAATTTCGACGTGATTCACAATATGGCTGGCGACCCTGGTTCGTCAGTGAAGCAGCCCGTGGACGTATCTGGGTTTAAGCCGCTTACTGTAGCAAAAGGCGTGAAGGTCTTGGTTGTCGACGATTCAGCGACGGTGCGCAGTTTGTTTACTAGTATTTTTTCCAAGAACGGCTTGGAAGTTGTTGGTGCGGCCGCGGATGCTTATCAGGCTCGGGAAATGATTATCAATAAGAAACCGGATGTGATCACGTTAGATATTGAGATGCCAAAGATGTCCGGCGTGATGTTTTTAGAAAAAATCATGAAGCATCATCCGATTCCGGTGGTGATGGTGTCCTCGTTGGCAAGCACAGGGGATGCGGCTTTGAAATCTTTAGAGCTTGGGGCGATTGAGTTTGTGCACAAGCCATCGCAATTTGATCCCGCTGTCCTTAAGGATCTTGCGGGCATGTTGATTGAAAAAGTCCGTGCAGCGGCTTCGGTGAATATTCTTAAAAAATTAAAAGAGGCGCCACCTGTCGTAGAAATGAAGTCTTCGGCAATCGTTCCATCAACTATTCGTAAGGCGGCCGAACTCAAGGTTATTGTCTTAGGTGGTAATGCGGGCAGCGCTGACGCTTTAGAGAAATTTGTGAAAGGTTTGGCAGCGGATACACCGCCAGTTGTCGTTTCTTGCAGTACGGTAGCAAATTTTATCACAGCCTTTATTGGTAAATTAAAAGCAGGCAGCAAGGTGACTCCGGTCGTAGCCAAAGACGGTGACTTCCTAAGAATGGGTCACGTATATTTTATTCCCGCCGAACATCACGGAAAAATTGTCACAGGCGGCACCGGGCCGGTTTTAAATGTCGTCAAAGGGGCTCCTGTGTGTTCTCAACTACCTTCCAGCAACGTGTTATTTCAGTCAGCGGCACAAAGTTACTCGAAAGGGGTTTACGCCGTGCTTCTGGGGGGATTTGGCAGTGACGGCGTCGAAGGTCTTATTGAAGTGCAAAAAAAGGGTGGAGCCACTGTTGTGCAGCATCCTGAAGAAGCGCAATTTCCCTACGGTCCACAAAAAGCCATTGAACTGGGAGTCGCGGATGAGGTACTTAAATCAGATATGCTTGCGCAACATCTGATGCAGTATCGAAACCAAAACTTGTACTAGGATGCTTTTTGGACCTACAAAATTTTATCGGTGGGGCCTTTGTCCCTGCCGAAAGCCAGAAAACTTTTTCTAAGTTATCTCCTTTTAATGGCGAAGTCTTAGCGCAAGTCGCACACAGCGATGCGATGGATGTTATTAAAGCTTTGCAAAGTGCAAAGAAAGCTCTGCCGTTAATGAAAGATATGACGCGGTCTGATCGCGCAATTTTGTTAAATAAGATTGCCGAACATTTGCAATCCCGCAGTGATGAAATTGCTTATCAAGAAGCTTTATATCAAGGATTAAGTCATCACTTTGTTTTAGAAAACAGTGTGAAGCCAGCGATCATAGCATTGCAGAAAAATGCGCGCTCTTTACTTGAGGGGCTTCCCGCGAATGTCGTCGTGCAGCCGACAGGTCTTATTGGTATTATCACGTCTTGGAATTTGTCGTTGAAGCTTGTTGTAGAGCGCCTAGCGCCGGCGTTGGCCGCGGGGAATGCCCTGATAATCAAAGTTTCCGAACAATCACCAATCACCGTAAAAATTCTGAGCGAGGCTTTGCTAGAAGCTGGGGCCCCCGCAGGCAGCGTGAACTTTATCCAAGGTTTTTCAGATGTCGCAGAAATTATCGCAGGCCATCCCAGTTTGCGCGCTATAACCTTCGTCGGAAAAAGTGCGAATCTAGAGCGCATCGCCAAAGCGGGCATTACTCAAGCCAAAAAAATGCAATTGGCTGGTGGAGCAAAGAACTCCAGCTTAATTTTAGCGGATACAGATTATAAAAATAATATCGCGCAAATCTTGATGCCATTTCTTATGGGACAAGGGCAGCTGTGTTGGAATGTTTCACGCTTATTTGTGATAGAAGCGATGGCTGATGAATTTCTAAAAACGGTGAAAGAGTATATTTCTTCACTTAAGCCTCTTCGGGATCCGCGGGGTTCAGAGATGTGGACGCCGTTGATTTCTGAAAAATCAATAGGCCATATTGACGAAAAAATTCATGAAGGTGTTGGCGAACATGGCAAAGTTTTTAGCGGTGGCAAACAAACTTCAAGCCAAGGCTTCTTTTATGAGCCGACAGTGATGCTTGATCTGCCGAATTGCAGTGTCTTGCAACAAGATGAACTCGAGGGGCCGTTATTAATTGTAACGCCGGTGAAATACCAACATGAAGCCGTCAAGTGGGCCAATACCAGTTATCTAGGGCATTCGGCCGTCGTGTGGGGACCCGCGGAAAAAACTTTGAAGGTCGCACAACAAATTGAAGCCGCCCAAGTGTGGATCAACGCGTGGATGAATGGCCAAGAAACAGAAGCGTTTGGCTTTAAGCAGTCTGGTTTTGGTAACCCAGACATGCACTGGAATGGCAGTTTTTATTCCGATGTTAAGAAATTGGCAGGGGCGCTGTAACGTCAAGATCGTGACGAAGACCTGTGCCAAGAATTTGACTAAAATCAGTTCAATGTATGAGTTTTCGCCCGAGTTTTGACGTCACACTGAGTGCAAAAAGCTTCTTCTTTGATCTCTAAAGTTTGTGGCTCGGTAATATGTTTTAGTTCCAACACTGTGCCGCAAAGTATGCAATTGTTTTGGGAAATTATAAACTCACGGTGTTGCGCAGAGTCTGTTTTTTCAAAATAATTAATCTTGCGGATTTCCATACTGTCTCATTTCTCGAGTTTTCCAAGGCATCGCTGCCGGGCTCCTTCCTGGAGCAAAAGTAAGACAATGCAAAAGCTGTTCACAGACTTTCGTCTTAAGAATCTTCTAGCGAATGAACCAAAATTGTCTGGACGAGTGTGTCGACCTGGACAGGTTTGGTCAGGTAATCCGTGCAACCTGCTTCCAAACATCGTTCGCGGTCGTCTTTCATTGCGTGAGCGGTCAGCGCAATGATGGGTTTTTTATAGCCTGCTTCGCGCAACTTTTTAGTGGCGGTATAGCCATCCATCACCGGCATCTGGATATCCATCAGCACGATGTCATAGTCGTCGCTAAGTGCTTTGGATAGACCTTCCTGACCATTGGCTGCGAGGGTTAGTTTTGCACCTCGCTTACTCAACATGCGTTCGATAAGCAGGCGATTGTCTTCGACGTCATCGATAAGTAAGATATTTCGACTGGCCAGTTGGTTGCTCATTTGTTTTCCGCCCACGGGTAAGGGGATGCTTTTTGTGGTCATAGCATCGACATCTTGAAAGGCGATACGTACCGAGAAAGTACAGCCTTTGCCCAGTTGACTGTCCTCGAGGATCACATCGCCACCCATTAGTTGCGCGAGACGCTTTGACAGCAGCAAACCCAATCCAGTGCCTTCATATTTTCGCGTGACTGAATTATCGATTTGGCTAAACGCTTGAAATAATAAATCGCGTTTGCTTTCTTCGATTCCGACGCCAGTGTCTTTGATTGTAAATAAAAGACTTTTCCCTGACACTTCATAGGTCATGCGCACATAACCTTTTTCCGTAAATTTAATCGCGTTACCCAAGACGTTGAGCAAAATTTGGCGAATACGGAAAGGGTCCGCATAGATCATGTCTGGGACAATGCCGCG
>CAMLMF010000033.1 GCA_946480995.1 uncultured Bdellovibrio sp.
AATCGTTTTTATACTTTTCTGCTTGTTCCTGCAGTTTCTGAATTTCAGAAGATTCCCCGGCGCTTTCAGCTTTGGGAGGAGTAGGATTTTGAGAGTTATTTTCCTCTGACATGACACGTCCTTTCGCAATACTTAAGATTGTGTATTGATTCAGGAATGTCAATGCGGGCTAGGCCATAAAAAAGGTCTAAATATCGTCGGCTAAAAAGGTCAGTTCTTGAAAGACTTTATTACTTAAAACCAAGCCATCGCGAGTTAATGACCAATGCCCATTGTCATAGGTCACCCAAGATTTTTTCTGTAAGCCCTGAAGAATGTTTTGCACTTTATTTTGTACAGATTCTGGAAACTTTTGCGCCAACGTATGTACATTGAGACCGCGCATTAAACGCATCGAAGTATGACAAAAGTCTGTAAGCGCCTGATGCATTTCAAGCTGTTCAAATTGCGCCGCCGGCAGTTGCTGTGTCGGGGACTTAAATTCCTGACCATCCATCGCCAAAATTTGCTTTTGGTATTCGCCAATGGAATTCAAATTCCAGTATCGCGTGCCCCACGAAGATTCTTTTGAATATGAATGCGCGCTAAGACCTAAACCCCAATAAGGTTCATCAATCCAGTATAAAAGATTGTGCTTTGATTCGTAGCCAGGCAGCGCGAAATTTGAAATTTCGTACTGTTTAAAACCCTTTGCTGTCAGCTCATTTGCTAAAATATCAAACATCTCCACTTGCTCATCGTCCACCGGGCGGCCTTTGGATAATGGATGGCCATCAGGAACGGTCAAGCAATAGGGACTGATATGCTTTGCACCTTGTTCAATCGCGATGCGCACGTCGTTACGCAAGCCTTCAACTGTCTGTGAGGGCAAGGCGAATAAGATATCAAAACTAAAATTCAGATTGTGGGCTCGCAGAAGGTCCAGGGTTTCAAGCGTCTGTTTGGCAGAGTGTTCGCGATGCACCATCTTAAGCAGTCTGTCATCGAAAGTTTGCGCACCTACAGAAAACCTATTTATGCCGTTATCTAAATAAATTTTTAATTTTTCTTCGCTGACCGTCGCTGGATTGATTTCAATGGTGACTTCTGTGTCGGGTCTAGTTGTGTACCCATAGCTACCAAGCTCTTTGATAATAGCTACAATGAGGTGAGCAGGGATCAGGCTGGGTGTGCCGCCGCCAAAGTAAATAGTGTCTAAGCTTTGAGGCTCGTAATACCCGCGTTTTTGGCGAATTTCTTTAAGAACCAAATCGACGTACTGATCCGGCGGCAAAATCTTGCTTTGCTCGTAAGTTGCGAAGTCACAGTAAGTGCAGCGCTGAATGCAATAAGGAATATGAACGTAGACGCCAAAAGCCATGGGAGTTATCTAGAGTATGTCTAAAAAATTTCAACTAAAAAACGGCATGAAGGTCCTTTTCCTCGAGAGTCACAAGTCTCCGGTGGTCTCAGTTCAAATGTGGGTGAAAACAGGCTCGGCGGATGAAAAAAAGAACGAAGAGGGGATTTCTCACTTTATCGAGCATCTGGTTTTTAAAGGCACACGCAAGTACGGTGTTGGCGAAATCGCTTCAACCGTCGAAGGTTCTGGTGGGGAGCTAAATGCCTATACTTCCTTTGACCAAACGGTCTTTTATGTGACTATTTCTAAGCAATTTTCTGATGTTGCTTTAGACACGATCAGCGAAATGATGGGCTTTCCGACTTTTGACCCAAAAGAAATCGACAACGAACGCGAAGTGGTGATCGAAGAAATCAAACGCGGCCAAGACAGCCCGGGGCGCAGAGCCAGTCAGTTGCTATTTACAAATGTCTTTAAGAAAAGTCCGTATGGAATTCCAGTTATTGGTTATGACAAAGTCGTAAAAAAAGTATCAGCAAAAAAAATCCGTGAATTCTATCAATCCCGCTATGTTCCGTCGAATATGTTTTTAGTAATTGCCGGTGACTTTGAATCCAAAGAGATGAAAAAGAAAGTGGAGCAAATGTTTGGCAGCTTTGCTCCGTACAAATTGCGTAAGGTCAGTCGCACCAAAGAACCCGCGCAAAAAGACATTCGTATTAAAGTTGAAACAACGAAGTTTGAAACGACGACGGGCTATCTGACGTGGAGAATTCCTAGCGTAAAACACAAAGACATCGCGGCCCTTGAAGTACTTTCGGCAATTTTAGGCCAAGGCGATTCGTCACGGCTGATGCAAAGTTTGCGCATTAAACAGCCTCTGACTAACTCCGTGGGTTCGTTCAGCTATTCGATGCAAGAGGACGGACTTTTTGCCATTTCCTTTAATTTAGAAAAAGAAAATTTAGCCAAAGCCGTCAGCGGATTGATTCCAGAAATCATGCGCTTGATTGAAGAACCACCAACGGCAGGCGAAATGCAAAAGGCGATTACGAATTTTGCCAGCCACGAAATCTATTCTTTAGAGACTGTGGATAACATTGCGAGAAAAGCCGGAAGCAATGAGTTTTATTACGGCGATCACGAATACTATAAAAAATATATGAAGCAGGTTTACACCCTAAAACCTGAAGACATTCAAAAAGTCGCAAAAAAATACTTTAAGCCCGACACATTTGGTCTTTCGCTGATGACCAACATGGAAAAAAAGGACGCAGAAAAGATTTTGAAATCTTTTGCGAAGGATCTTAAGAAAACCTTGGCGACGGCTAAAATTGGTAAAGCAAAAACGAAGTTCACAGCCAAAAAATTCAACGTCATCACATCGGCAGATAAAAATGTTCCTGAGACAGAAAGAATTGTTTTGTCATCAGGAGCGACGCTGCTGATTCGCGAACAAAAAGAAACTCCTTATGTAGCTATGAAAGCCGCGTTCCTAGGCGGGACTCGTGTGGAAAAAGAAAACCAAACGGGTTTAACGGAAATGTTTTCGCGCAACTGGCTTTCGGGTTCTAAGAACTTCACAGAAGACGACATCAACCTTAAGGTCGACGAAATGGCGGCAGGCCTGGGTGCCTTTGGCGGCCGAAACTCAGCCGGCCTTTCGATGGATTATCTTGCGCCATTTGAAGATCGCATGGTGGAAGTGTTTGCGGATTCGTTACTTGCACCACAATTCCCAGACAGCATTTTAGAGCGCGAAAAAGTAATTATTAAAAATCAAATTAAGTCGCGTAACGACAATCCCGCGCAAATTTGTGTCCTTAATTTCATGAAAGAAATTTTTAAAGGTCACCCTTACGCTCGTGACTTGATGGGCACAGAGCAAACAGTGTCTGCCATCACGTCAGCCGATCTTAAGGGCTATTATAATAAAATAGCGCACGCGAAGAATTTAACTTTCAGCGTGGTTGGTGACGTAAATAAAAAGAAATGGGTCGACTTGCTTGAAGGGATTACCAAGCAATTGCCAAAAGGTGAAAAGATCACTAACAGCTTTCAGGCAGATCCCATCAAGGAAAGTAAACACCTGTTCCAAGAACTTAAAAAAGAACAAAGCCACATTATCGTGGGCTATCGTGGCCTGACCCTCTCAGACCCTGAACGCTACACACTCGAAGTCATTCAGTCGATCTTAAGCGGTCAAGGTGGCAGACTTTTCCTTGAACTGCGTGATAAAAACTCCCTGGCGTATTCGGTTTCACCAATGCACATGGAAGGGATTGAATGTGGATATTTCGGTGGATATATCGGCTGTTCACCAGAGAAATCAGAAAAAGCCATTCAGATGTTAAAAGCTGAGTTTAAAAAACTAGCTGATACAAAAGTGGGAGCAGAAGAGTTGACCCGCGCGCAAAGATATCTCATTGGTCGTCATGATATTGAGCTGCAAAGAAAAAGCACGATCTGTAATGCCGTTCTTTTTGATGACATCTATGGTTTGGATTTCAAAGAAAGTTTAGACGTTGCAGATAAGTATTTTGCTGTCCAAGCAGATGATATTCGTAAGCTTGCTCAAAAGATTTTCGCGCAACCGGCAGTTGTTAGTATTGTTGGGCCGACAGACGTTAAATAGTCTGTCGCAAGTCATGAATAATTTTTTCGTTGAGGCGAATAATCTCTTCAGCCTTGCCCCGGGTGTCAAACGCCTTGGGGCTTTGCTCAAGGTCTTCAACGAAATTTCTTAGAAGTATTTTAAATACTTTATTAGGAAGAGCTTTGCGATAGTTCTCGTCGTGCATTTTATCTTTGCTTAGCGAATACAGCTCCCAGCGAACAGGTAAGAACGGAAAATAGATATCGCTTTTTATAAAGACTATAAGTTCCAATTTGTCTTTCCATAGTTGCATGTTGTGCGGGTCCAGTCCGGCATCCAAGTCGCGCATTTGTAAGGACTCAACTGAATATTCCGCGACAGGGGCGGCTAAGTTTTCAGCGCCCTGACGAATCGCTTTAGGGTTTGTGGTGGATGCCCATACTAAGGCGTCGGCAAAAACCTCATGATAAGCATAGCGCAGACGTTTGAGGTTGATAAAATCTTCGGCGAGCTTTTTAAGACGATTTTGTTCCGCAATGACCGTAGTCCACTCAGGGCCTCTGTCGGCTTGTTTTTGTAATTTTCGAACAAGCACATCATTTGCTACCAATTCTTTTTCCAAAGCCACGCCGTACTTGCGCATTTCGCGATACTCTGGCGAATTGGCCACTAAGTTTTTTTCAAACACGGCGTGCCCGTATTCATGAATTAAAATATTCCTGTTGGCCTTCTTAGAAAAAGGCTGAAATTCCAGCGGACGCACGCCCACTGAAACTGAAAAATCACGATCGTCAAAAGCTGAAAAAATATGGGCTGTATCTATTTTAATTTTTGTTTCCGTCGGCGCTAGTAAGGGAGCAATGTCCTTATCGATTTTTTTGATAATTTCAGCATAGACTTCGACGGGTTCGGCTAATTCTTCTGCTCGAGGGTCCAACTGCATGCGGCCCCCTAAAGCATACTCGAACGCGAAAATTCTAGAGCAAGAGTTCACACTTTCTTGGGCCCAGGCCACAGAGGAACAAAACGCGCTTACTAGCGACAAAAAGGTCAACAGTCTTAAGGCTTTAAAGCGGTTTTCACGGTTCATATAATACAGTGATTCAAAGACTGTGCTTAACGAGTGTCTCATTTTGGGAATATGAAGGACTTAGGCCCAGAATCTGTAAATCTTTAACCGAAAACAGCGCTGATTTTGTTAATATGAATATATGAAGCAAAAGCCGCAGCACACGTCAGTAGAGCTTTTTGTAAGTCCACAGAGTTTTTTTCAGGAGCTTGTTCAGAAGGGTCTTACCCAACGCAAGGTCCAAACTTATCCATTCGTGGAAAGTTACCTCGTCAATCTTTTGCAGCACTATCTTGATGCGCGAAATCTTTTTGATAGCAAATATGAAAATGAAAGCGGGCAAAAGGCGCCGCAAACCTTAGCAGAAACCTATTTGCTGGCGCAAAGTGCAGAGCCACAAATTAAGGCTGAACTCTTGCGTAAATTGGGTGACAGAACTTTGTATATCAGCGGTTTTTTCGGGGACTCTTTGTCGCGCAAGATTGTAGATATCGATTATTACGCGGATATTGGTGGGGCTGCCTATGCTTCTTTGGCTCACTGCACACGCGAAGATACGCTGGCAAAAGTTTATGGAACTTTTTCCGAAAGATTCTTAGAGTTCGTCGATGTTTTAACCTACATCAGCCATCATTCCTTCATCAAAAGCGACGAGAGCATTCTGCGCCTGTATGACCGGTATATGCGCACGGGCTCAGCTTTAGCGAAGGAAAAACTTGTCGAAATGGGAGTGCTAACTCTGCCACAAGACCAAGTAAAGCTTGGCAAGCAAGGCTGATTCCTCTATTCTGACGCCATGTTCGGCTTAGGTATGTCAGAAATTATTTTTCTCGGCTTGTTGGCTCTGATTGTGATCGGACCCAAGGAGCTTCCAGAGTTGGCGCGCACCATCGGGCGCTTCATGAATGAACTTAAGCGCAGCACCAACGTTCTTACCGACGAACTTAAACAGCAAGCAAAGTTTGATCTTAACGAAATGCCAAAAAAAAATGCGCCTCCAGCGGTTGCTCCCACGGAAGCCTCTGTCTCCGAGTCATCAGTGACAACCGTTGAACCGCAACAAATGTCTTTCACAGATTCATCTTCAGAAAAAGACTCTAAAGATGGAGTAAAACCATCATGAGAAGCGAAGAGCTTGATTCGCGCGCCCAATCTTTATACGAACACTTAGCAGAGCTGCGTAAGCGCCTAGTAAATTGCGCGTTGATCATGGTTGTTGCTACCGGTATTTGTTACGGCTTTAGCGAAAAGATTTTTAACTTCGTGCGCGCACCGATCATGCCTTATTTGCCAGGTGGCGGTTTGATTTATACAGGGCCCATGGATAAGTTCATTGCGCACTTAAAGCTGTCTTTGATGTGCGGGGTTTTGCTTTCTTGTCCATTCTTGCTTTACCAAGTTTGGAAGTTCGTGGCGCCTGGTCTTTATTCGAAAGAGCGCAAGTACACTCTAGGCTTCATTCTTTCGGGCACATTGCTATTCGTCTTGGGGGCGGTGTTTTCATACTACGTAGCTTTACCCATGGCGTTTCAGTTTTTGATGACCTTCGGTGGAGACATCGACAAACCGATGATTTCTATTGATCAATACATGGGTTTCTTTACGCAAATGTGTCTGATGTTCGGCGTGGCTTTTGAACTTCCACTGGTCATTGTCGTGCTAGGAATGCTTGGCATTGTCAGTCAGTCGTTCTTAAAAAAGAATCGTCGTTATGCGGTGATGACTATTTCTGTGATTGCAGCCGTAATCACGCCACCAGATTTATTAAGTATGATTATGATGTTGATTCCGATGCTTTTATTATTTGAAGCAGGAGTTTTCATCGTCGGAATTTTTGAGAAAAAACGAAACGAGGAAAGCGCAATCAATATGCGCGAATAGGGCCGCACCAGGTTCAAGGAGGATTCGGGTGTTATTTCTATTAAGTCTTTTATTTGTTACCAATGTTTCCCATGCCAGCGAAGAAACGTGTCCGTACACGGTAGAACGCCGGGATGAAATTCAGTTTCAACAATTATGGTCCGAAGATTCACAGAGCTGTTATTTTTCTGTGAGCCCACGAGATGCTTATGTCGATTTGATTTACCGAGATTACTTATTCTCTTCCAGCGGTCTGTTCATGGTGTTTAATTCCTTTGGGCCAGGGGATGAGGCTAAAACCACGGCGGCACGTGAATTCTATATGTTCCCGCGCACGGCAAGCACTTTCAAAGCACAATGGGATGATGAAAACCGTGAGTTGAAAATCACGCACGTCACGGGCGACCAGTTCGTGTTTAACTATAAGCGCGCCAACCTAAAAAGCATCACGCGCGCAAATATCACGGTCGCTCCAGATATCGAACTGGCAAATCGCGGTGGTATCGAGATCACAAACTTTCAAGGTTTAATCTTGGACGGCGGATTTAAACAGGGCAGTGCCCCGACAGGGAACTCTAATGGCACGTCAGTATTCAAAGATGCGACTGGGAAAACATGTTCTGTTAAGAATGCGGAAATATTTAAGTACAACAGTCAAGGCGATGTGATTTTTAGATTTAACGATGCAAGTTTAAAAGCTTTCTTAAAGAATCGCTGCTCATCGTTGCAATTCCCTTAGCTGGTGAAAAAAAATTTGCGCAAAAAAAAGGGGGTTAAAAACCCCCTTTGCTTTTTACGGCTCTTCAAATTTAATCAGTACAGCTCCGGACTCTACCGAGTCGCCCTGTTTTACTTTGATCTCTTTGATTTTTACATCACGAGAAGCGCGCAGTTCGTTTTCCATTTTCATCGCTTCCATGATCAACAAT
The DNA here is from genome assembly GCA_946480995.1 of uncultured Bdellovibrio sp. Next base: position 7,797 of record CAMLMF010000033.1, read on the forward strand.
GGCTTATTCGCTTTTACAATTTCGCCTTCTTTGGCAAAGATCTCGATAATTTTACCCGGCATTCCGGATTTAAGCTCAAGATCACCACCAAAGCCGCCGCCTTTTTTCAAAGACTCATGCAGAAGCATTTCATCATTGAATACTTTGATTGTACGGAACGAGTTTCGCGTAAACACAGTGTATTCAGTGTCTTGCCCGATCACGTCAACCAAGTATGATTTTCCTTCGAAAAGGAAACTGATGTACTGTTCAGCGACTTTATAGTCATTTTTCGAAATATCATAGTGAACCCACTCTTTACCTTCTTCTTGCAAAGAAAGCTTCCAAGCGTTGCGATGCTCACTTACATCGACTTTAAACTTTTTACCTTTTAGTTCTGCTTCAAAGTACATCTGCTACGTCCTTAGTTGAAGCTTGCGACCGACGCGCTTCCAGTTAGAAGTCAAATTCAGCTGACGAACATCTTTCGATTTACGATCGTTATAGGCCGTAATCGCGGCTGCGATTAAGAACACAGGATCTTCAACCTCTTTAAAGATTTGTGGTTCGATCACTTCAAAGTTCTTTTCAATAAACTGAGTCGTGTAAGAGCCGTCACGGAATTTTGCGTGATCCAAGATGGATTTGTGCAAAACGATGTTTGTTTTAATTCCCGTTAATACGAACTCGCTCAGCGCGCGTTGCATTCTGTCGATAGCTTCTTCGCGCGTTTCGCCCCAAGTGATAAGTTTAGCAATCATTGGATCGTAATAAATAGGAACTTCATAGCCAGGGTAGGCATAGGAATCCACACGCATAAACGGACCTTGTGGATGGCGGCAAGCGCGAATCACACCAGGGTGAGGTTTATAAGTAATTGGATCTTCGGCACAGATACGGGCTTCAATCGCATGACCTTTTTGCTTAATGTCTTCTTGTTTGAATGACAAATGCTTGCCTGCGGCCACATAGATTTGCTCTTTCACAAGGTCGTAACCCGTCACGATTTCTGTGATCGGATGTTCCACTTGCAAGCGCGTATTCATTTCCATGAAGTAAAATTCTTTGGTCGAGTTATCAAAGATAAACTCAATTGTTCCAGCGCCGACATAGTTAATTTGCTTAGCTGCGCGTACGGAACACTCACCCATGCGCAAACGAACTTCGTGCGGCACAGAAGGGGACGGACATTCCTCAATGATCTTTTGGTGACGACGTTGTACTGAACATTCACGTTCAAACAAGTGCACGTGGTTGCCGTGCTTATCGCCGAACACTTGGATCTCAATGTGTTTTGGATCATTGATGAATTTTTCAATGTACACTGTCGGGTCAGCGAAATAGTTCTGACCTTCAGAACGACACGCACGGAAGGCACTTTCAAGCTCGTCCATTTGACGAACTACGCGCATCCCTTTACCGCCACCACCAGCCGAAGCTTTGATGATTACTGGCAAGCCAATTTTTTCCGCAATCTTTGCAGCCTCTTCAACCGTTTCAACGCCACCATCACTGCCCGGAACTGTCGGTACGCCGGCCTTTTTCATCAAGGCCTTGGCTGAAAGCTTATCGCCCATGGCTTCGATATTTGCCACTGTGGGGCCGATAAACGTGATGCCCGCTTCTTCCAACGCTTTCGCGAATGTTGTGTTTTCAGAAAGAAAACCATAACCCGGATGAACAGCATCGACGCCGGCTTGTTTTGCCACTTCGATAATTTTTTTATAATTTAAATAGCTCTCTTTCGATGGAGAAGGCCCAATGTGATAAGCCTCGTCCGCCAAGAAAACATGTAAGCTGTCGCGATCTGCATCGGAAAACACCGCCACAGATCCGATTCCTAATTCACGACAAGCGCGAGTCACGCGAATTGCGATTTCCCCACGATTGGCGATCAGGATTTTTTTAAATAATGCCATAAAGCTTCCTTAATTTCGCACTCCGCTTACAGCGGAATATTCCCGTGTTTTTTCGCCGGAGTAATATCGCGTTTATGTTTTAGCATCTCTAAAGAATCGATAATGCGTTTACGAGTCATCGCTGGTTCAATAACTTCATCCGTGTACCCAAGCTCTGCTGAGATATACGGATTGCTGAACTTCGCTTCGTATTCCGCCGTTAAGCGTGCTTTTTCTGCCGCAGGATCTTTGGCTTTATTGATTTCTTCACGACTGATGATGCTCACCGCACCCTCAGCACCCATCACGGCAATTTCTGCTGACGGGTAAGCCAAGTTCACATCAGAGCGCAACAATTTAGAACCCATCACGATGTAAGCGCCACCATAGGCTTTGCGCGTGATCACTGTGATTTTCGGCACAGTGGCTTCAGCGTAAGCATAAAGAAGTTTCGCACCGTGAGTGATAATGCCATTCCACTCTTGGTCTTTACCAGGCAAGAAGCCCGGAACGTCAACGAATGAAACAACTGGAATATTGAAAGCGTCACAGAAGCGAATGAAGCGAGCCGCTTTCCGCGAAGCTTCGATATTTAAGCAACCCGCTAAAATATTTGGCTGATTCGCAACGATACCCACAGGGCGACCGTTAAAGCGTGCGTAACCCACAATAATATTTTGTGCGAAGTGTTTGTGCACCTCTAAGAAGTAACCTTCGTCCACGCATTCTGTAATTACACTAAGCATGTCGTAAGGCTTCTTAGGGTTTTCAGGAATCAAAGTATTTAAGGCCTCAGTCACGCGATCAGGGCGATCGTTTGTTGGTAAGACAGGGGCGTCATCTAAATTATTTGAAGGCAAGAAGTTCATCAGCTCGCGGATCAACAACAAGCAGTGCTTATCATCTTCAGCCGCAAAGTGCGCGACACCTGATTTTGCAGAATGAGTTGTCGCTCCACCAAGTTCTTCTTTGGTTACTTCTTCGTGTGTGACCGTCTTAATAACATCAGGGCCCGTCACGAACATATAGCTCGTGTTTTTAACCATGAACACGAAGTCTGTGATTGAAGGAGAATAAACTGCGCCACCTGCACAAGGCCCCATGATCGCAGTGATTTGCGGAACAAGACCGGAAGCCATGGTGTTGCGAGTAAAGATGTCAGCATAGCCACCAAGGGACTCAATGCCCTCTTGAATACGCGCGCCACCAGAATCGTTGATTGAAATAAATGGAGCTCCATTTTTCATGGAAAGATCCATCACTTTACAAATCTTGTTGGCTTGAGTGCGAGACATTGATCCACCAATGACGGTGAAATCTTGTGAAGAGACATAAACTAGTTTGCCGTTGATGCGACCGTAGCCCGTGATGACACCGTCACCAGGAACAACGGTTTTATCCATGCCGAAGTTCGTGCAACGATGAGTAACGAAACGATCCATTTCCACAAAGCTGCCTTGGTCGACCAGAACATCAATGCGTTCGCGGGCTGTTAAGCGTCCACCTTGCTTGTGTTTAGCAATACGGGCTGCGCCTCCGCCGGCCATGGCGGCTTCATTTCTTTTTTCAAGGTCGTTAAGACGAGCTTGAATGCCAGATGAAATTTCTGTGCTCATATGATTCCTTTTGTGGGGGAGTGACCCCTTTAAAAACAGGGAATCAATCTACCATGTGAAGCGAAGGAATCATCTAAATTGGAAGACGCGGAGCGCACTATTTATGCTCCGCAATAAGATAGCTATACTATTGAAATTATGGAACTAACTGGCGAAGCTTGGCCAACGCCTTTTCCACGTTGATGCGTCCTCGAGTATTTACTTTAAACTCATGCCCTGTGGACACGTCGACGGACTGCAGAATAGCTGAGCGAATTTGCGAAGCTGTGGCATTTGGTTTGGCACTCCAAAGCAAGGCTGCAGCTCCACTGACGAACGGTGCTGCCATGCTTGTGCCCTCCATATACGCGGTGGAATTTCCGGGAATCGTGCTAAGAATTCTTTCCCCTGGGGCCGCGACGTGCACCAAACTGAATCCACTGTTCGACCATGAAGTCATAAAATCAGAAACCGAGGAAGCCGCCACAGTGATTTGATTCGAAAGACCGAAAGAGGCGGGGAACTCTGGGTATACATCGATATCGCGAGCATCATTTCCTGCAGCGACAACAATCAAAATCCCTTTGCTTTGCAGTTCTGTGAAGGCGCTTCGTAAAGAGGCCACGCACGGTGCGCCACCCCAGCTTGCATTAATAATTTTTGCGCCACGATTTGCAGAATATTGCATCGCTAAAACAGCATCTCCTAAAGAACCACCACCATCGTTGGTAATGAACTGCGCGGGAATAATTTGCGCAAGTGGCGCGACACCTTCCACAGAGCCAAAATGCGAATCTGCGGCGATAATACCGGCCACATGAGTTCCGTGGGAGCTTGGAGTTTTCACCGAACTTGGGGTTGAAATAAAGGCGGCCCCATAATAGTCATCCACCACGCCATTGCCATCATCATCGATGCCGTTGTTTGGAATCTCGCCAGAATTAACGGCGATACGTGGTTGAATTTGTGGATGAGTCACATCGACGATGGAATCAACCACAGCCACTTTTATGTTTTGTCCGTAAATTCCTTCGGCCCACACGCTGCGTGCAGAAATTTTATCTTGCCCCCAGCTGTCGGTAGCAGAGGAGGTGCGAACCTCAGTGGCCGTTTCAATTTTCAGTTGCCTGTCGTATTCGACAAAACGAATTTATACGCGGGAAATTTTTCCGCCCCGACAACGTTCTCCCATGCCACATCGAGTTATTTCCCGATACCGAACATGGATCAGGGCTCCACCAACATGTTTCTTCTTGCAAATTATAATGGAGATCAG
>CAMLMF010000034.1 GCA_946480995.1 uncultured Bdellovibrio sp.
TTTCGGGTCTCGGTTTCGGATACAAATTTTGGTTCTAAAACATGCTAGGCATAAAAAAGAACCATGAAACCATTAGATCTTCTTTAACGCCGCGGTTAAGTCGGCGATAATATCGTTGGCATTTTCTAAGCCGATGCTCAGACGAATGGCGCGTGGATCAATTCCACACTCGTCGCGTTTGTCATCAGGGATCGCCGAGTGAGTCATGAAGCCAGGAACTTCAATCAGAGTTTTCGTCAAACCCAAACTGACCGCCAAAGTGATTGAATAAGAGTTCTTCGCAATATCGTCGACGAACTTCTGGCACTTTTTCATGTCGCCTTTTAGTTGAAAGGAAATCATCGTGCCCGGAGCAAAGTCGCCCTCGGGAGATTTTAAATATTTTTTCGCCAGCTTATACTGTGGATGAGACTTCAGCCCCGGATACGTCACGGCTTCCACCTTCGGGTGCTTTTCTAAGAACTGTGAAATCTTTTGCGCGGAACTTTGCTGCTGTTCAAAGCGAATCGCTTGCGTGGAAATACCGTAAACTAAAATATGCCAAGCCGAATACGGATGGATGATCGCGCCAAAATCCTTACGCGCCACACGTAAAATGCTTTCAAATTCCTTTGATGCAATGACCGCTCCGCCCATCTCTGTACCGAAGCCTGAAATATTTTTGGTTAAGCTTTGAATGACAAAATCAATGCCCCATTGACGAGGACGCAAAGCCCACGGTGTCGCGAACGTGTTATCAACCACGGTGTAAATCTTTTGATCCTTCTTGCGTTTTTTATTCGCCATCGCGACAAGCTTTGCGATTTTTTCTAAGTCAGCAATTTCAAGAATAGGATTCGATACGGATTCAAAATACACTACGCGCGTTGTGGGATCTGCGAGCTCTTTTTCTAATTTAGAAAAATCATTCACGTCCATCAACGTCGTCTGAATATTGAAACGCGGAAACCAGTTGGTCAAAAGGCTGTACGTACATCCATACAACGTTTTATGTGCGACCACTTTTTCGCCATGTTTTACAAGTGACATCAGCGTCGAAGCAATCGCGCCCATGCCGCTTCCGAACGCGACGGCGCATTCGCCTTTTTCTAAAAGAGCCAACTGATCTTCTAACATTTTTGTCGTGGGCTCTTCCAAACGGTCGTAAATCCAGATCGGCTTTTCGCCCTCAGTGGGTGCCCCAAAAGTATTAAAGCCCTCAGCTCCACGTCCTAGAGATTCCAAACGAAACGTCGTCGACGCTGTCATAGGCGGAATCAGGTGATGCGAAAACTCCCAGGATTTCGAAAGAAACTCCCCATGAATGGCTTGAGTTCGTGGCGACATTGCGGCGAGTTTGGCTGCGGACTTTTTCATGTGGCTCCTTCATGTTTCGGCAAAAATAGAGCACATATACTAGAGCTTGGAAAGGAACGTACTTACGCATCAAAGACTTTGATTAAATAGCAGGTCGCGCCCTCTGCAGAGTCCAGGGGCAAAGTGCCCAAGCCGGTGACCTTTAGTGTGTCGCCGGTTAGTAAAAGCTTATTGTCTGCCTGCACTTGACCTCTTGCGCAAAACAAGTAAGTCACGGGGCTGTCTGTGTGAAAATCCACGCCCTGCGCGGCATTAAATGAACACACGCTGAACTCAGCGCGAACTTTCGAGGGACGAAAAATCAAACCGAGATCAAGAACCTCTCCGTGCAGCAGTCGGCAATGAATGGATTCTTCTCCCGAAAAGCGCACGGGTTGATCTGGGGCGAGCTTTTTATCGTTCAAAAAGAATCCCTCGCCCTGCCATACAACGAGCCATCGTTCACATTGCGAAAACTGCGAAAAGTCCGAGTCCTTCGCCACCTGCGCAGAGCTCAATCGCCAGTGAAACCCATCGCCAGGAAATGCTGCATCGGCGGGCCAGATATCGATCTGCGCCGTTTCGCCCAAACCGTTCTTCCACGGCATGACCTCATATTTATCCTTGCGCAAAATTTCGACCTGCATCAGACCCATGACACCCTGTATTTTTATCCGTTAGATCCATTATATGCTATCTGGAGCACTCTGATGAGCCTACACGGGTATTTCAAGACCTCAAATTCTTTTTTCTTTAATTTGCCTGATGTTTAGGCTACAACGATGGCTCCAAATATCGGTCTCTCTTGAGTTAATAGCGTAGGGCTCTTTCTCTTTAGTAGTACCCCCATCCTAAGGAGGAATACATGGGCAAAAAGTTATACGTTGGAAATCTATCTTATTCTTTGGACGATCAATATCTAGTTGATCTTTTCTCTGAATTCGGAACAGTTGAATCAGCACGCATCGTTACTGATCGTGAATCTGGTCGCAGCAAAGGTTTCGCATTCGTTGAAATGTCTTCTGAAACTGAAGCTCAAGCAGCTATCGAAAAATTGAATGGCACTGATCAACAAGGTCGCGCTATGAACGTTTCTGAAGCTAAACCAATGGCTCCACGCGAAAATCGCGGCGGTGGCGGCGGCTTCGGCGGCGGCAACAGAAACAACTCTCGTGGTGGTTTCGGCGGCGGACGTCCTCGTTACTAAGATATAAGTTTCTTCATTGAAATTTATGAAAAACGGGATCTTTTTAGATCCCGTTTTTTTTTGCTTCATTCTCTTTTCTGTCTTTGCATCTTACACACGATCGCAAACTCTTACACCGCAAAGTATTTAGCTCCGGGATGCATAAAGTAATAACCCGAAACGCTGGCCGGTGGATTCATCGCATAATTTTCTGTCAGTGTAACACCGATACGTTCCGCCACATTGAGCAGGCTCCATATCTTGGTCTTTTCACTGTGCGTAGGACAGGCCGGATAACCAGGGGCTGGACGAATTCCTCGATAGCGTTCCGCAATCAAGTCCTCTTTACTTAGATTTTCAAAGATCCCAAACTGTTGGCGCATATACTGATGCGTGTATTCTGCTAAGGCTTCGGCAATTCGGTCACCTACGGCTTTCACCAGAATCGACGAATAATCGTCGTGGACTTTTTCAAATTCTTTGGCGATTTCATCAATGGCATTGCCGGCAGTGACCGTAAAAAATCCGATATGGTCTTTACGAGACGATTCTTCAGGAACGATAAAGTCCGCGAGTGAATAAAAAATATTATTGTTCGCCACTTTCTTGCGCGTCTGACGATCAAAGTGCAAGGTTTGCAAACGCTGCCCTTGCGAATCGAAGACAAAAACTTCTTCATCCTTGGCTTTCGCTTCAAAGACTCCGACTAATGATTTCGGTTGCACTCGGCCACCTTGAATCAGACTTTGCAACGTCGCCACCGCATCTTGATGCAGCTTGCGTGCTTCTTCACCGTATTTTTCAGACTTCAAAATTTGCGGATATGTGCCCTTTAATTCCCAAGCCCAAAAGAACGGACTCCAGTCAATATAGTCCACAATATCGGCTAAATTTAAAGGCACTTCCCACACGCCTGTTTTTTGCGGGGAAGCAATTTCCACACTTTGCCAGTCACATTGAAATTTATTTTTTCTGGCCTCTTCCAAAGGAACTGATTCTGCTGGATCCAATGAGTTCAGATAATTATTGCGCAAAGATATATTCATTTGCTTATGTTCGGCTGCAAACTTTTCTTTGCTATTAGGACTGGTCAACTTATTACAGACTTCAACAACCAAAGACGCATCCGCGACGTGGGCGACAACACCTTCATAGTGAGGAGCTAGTTTCACCGCCGTATGAATCTTACTTGTCGTCGCTCCGCCAATCAAAACTGGCGTCTTAAGGCCCAGGCGTTGAAACTCTTGCAGATTGAAAATCATTTCATCTAAAGACGGCGTGATCAAACCACTTAAGCCGATGATATCAGCACCATGTTCTTCGGCGGCTTTCAAGATCGTTTGCACAGAGGTCATGACACCTAAATCGACAACTTTGTATCCGTTGCAGGCCAAAACCACAGATACGATATTCTTACCGATATCATGAACGTCGCCTTTTACGGTGGCGATCACGAAAGTGCCCTGGCTTTGCAAGCTGGTGCGACTGCGCTTTTCTTCTTCCATAAAAGGTTCAAGATAAGCCACGGCTTTTTTCATTACGCGGGCACTTTTGACGACTTGAGGTAAAAACATTTTTCCTTCACCAAAAAGACGGCCCACAACTTTCATGCCCTCCATCAAGGGGCCTTCGATCACATCCAAGGGGCGTCCCAACTGAGTTCGTGCAATTTCAGCGTCAGCCACAATATGCGTGTCGATACCCTTCACCAGGGCGTGAGTGATGCGCTCTTGCAAACTTAAAGAACGCCACTCATCAGGGCTGACTTTTTTGTCGTGGCCCTTTCCGTCTTCTTTGTATTTTTCTGCGGCCGCAAGAAGTTCTTCGGCGGCGTCAGCGGATTTATTTAAGACAACGTTTTCAACCAAACGTCGCAAATCAGGTTCAATTTCTTCATAGACCTCAAGCATTCCGGCATTCACAATGCCCATATCTAAACCCGCTTTAAAGGCGTGATACAGGAACACAGCATGCATCGCTTCGCGCACCTTATTGTTGCCACGGAAACTGAAACTTAAATTCGAAACACCCCCGGAAGTGTACACTCCCGGACACTGTTGTTTTATTTCAGCAATCGCTTCGATAAAATCAACCGCGTAATTGTCGTGTTCTTCCATCCCCGTCGCCACGGTCAAAATGTTGGCGTCAAAAATAATATCCGAGGGATCAAAGCCCGCCTCTTCAACCAACAACTTGTAAGCTCTTTGGCAGATGCGCACTTTGTCTGCTTTGCTGACGGCCTGACCTTTTTCATCAAAGGCCATAACAACAACGGCGGCACCATAACGTTGGATCAGGCGCGCTTGACGTAAGAATTCAGCTTCGCCTTCTTTAAGTGAAATTGAATTTACGATGGCTTTACCTTGCAAGCATTTAAGTCCTGCTTCTAAAACTTCCCACTTAGAGGAATCAACCATCACCGGCACTTTGGCCACATCAGGTTCCGCTGCGACCAAATTCAAAAAACGAGTCATAGCTGCGGGGCCATCAATCAAACCTTCATCGAAATTGATATCAATAACGTTCGCGCCATTTTCCACTTGGCTGCGTGCCACCGAAACGGCTTCGTCATAACGATCTTCTTTGATCAGCTTCGCAAACTTGGGCGATCCCGTGACATTGGTGCGTTCACCGACCATGACAAATGTGCGCTGCGAAGAATTGTTTAAATTAAAAGGCTCAAGGCCACTGAGCTTAAGCCCTGTCTGATTCGAAGTGTGACGACCTGGCACAGGTAGGTCTTTCATCTTTGTCGCAATCACTTGGATATGGGCAGGTGTCGTCCCGCAACAACCGCCGACAAGATGAACCAAACCCTCTTGCGCCATCAGGCCCAACTGATAGGCCAATGATTCTGGGGTCTCATCATATCCTGTCGGACTCAAAGGATTCGGCAACCCTGCGTTGGGATAACAAGAAATATAACAATCCGCCACGCGTGCTAAATCGCGAATATAGGGATGCATTTCCTTCGCTCCCAGGGCGCAGTTAATCCCAACACTTAAAGGTTTTGAATGTCGTACGGAATTCCAAAACGCTTCTACAGTTTGCCCAGACAACGTTCGTCCTGACAGATCAGTGATGGTCACAGACAACATCAACGGATATTTCTGTTGGCGTTCTTCTTCAACTTCGGCAATCGCCACCAAGGCCGCTTTAAGATTTAAGGTGTCAAAGGTGGTTTCTGGCAACAGAATGTCCGCGCCACCGTCTAGCAAAGCGACGGCTTGTTGCTTGTAAGCGACTTTCAGTTCATCAAAATGCACAGCACGATAGCCAGGATTATTAACGTCGGGGCTTAAGGAGGCGGTTCTATTCGTGGGACCTATGGCGCCCGCGACAAAGGTTTTTTTCCCCGTGCAAAGTTCGTAATCGGCACAGGCTTTTTTTGCCAACTGAGCTGCGGCAAAATTGAGTTCATAAACCAAGTCTTGCAAACCATAATCGGCTTGCGCAATGGTTGTTCCGTTAAAGGTGTTGGTTTCAATAATATCGGCGCCCGCTTCCAAATAGCGACGATGAATATCGTAAATCACTTCGGGCTTCGTCAGAACTAACAGGTCGTTGTTACCTTTAAGGTCTTTGGGGTGATTTTTAAATCGATCGCCGCGATAGTCAGCCTCGCCGAGCTTATGCAACTGCACCATCGTGCCCATCGCACCATCCAAAATCAAAATGCGCTCTGCAAACGCCGCTTCAAGTGCTAAAAGGGCTTTGGACTTTATCATTTTTGAAATCCTCTCACCACGTCCGTCACGGCTTGGACGTCATTCAAAACATAAAAGTGCACAGCAGGCACTCCGAAATCCAAAAGCTCTTGCACTTGTTTTTGACACCATTTTTTGCCGATCTCTAAGGTGTGCGTTGGATGCGCTTGGACTTCTTCCACTAACTGGGTTGGCAAATCGATATAAAAGTTTCGAGGCAAATTATTCAGCTGCCCCGGTGATCTTAAGACCTTCAAACCCGGCACGATTGGCACCGTGATGCCCGCTTCACGACAGGCTTTGACAAAATCAAAGTACTTTTGATTTTCAAAAAACATTTGTGTAACGATATAACCCGCCCCCGCATCGACCTTGCGCTTTAAACTTTGAATATCGGCTTTAAGGCATGAGGCTTCGAAGTGTTTTTCTGGATACCCGGCCACACCGATGCAGAAATCAAAGGGGTCGCCTTTGCCAATTTCATCTAAAAATTGACCATTGTTCACACTTTTAATTTGTTCCACTAAGTCGATCGCATAATTGTTGGCGCGTCGGTCGGCAGCCACCGCTTTCGGAACATTGGGTGCATCACCACGCAAAGCTAAAACATTTTCAATTCCTAAAAAGTTCAGCTCAATCAACGCATCTTCGGTTTCTTCTTTAGAAAATCCCATACACAATAAGTGGGCGACCGTATCGATTTTAAATCTGTTTTGAATAACGCCACAGATACCTAAAGTTCCAGGGCGTTTTTTGAAGGTGCGCTTTTTTATGGTTCCGTCATTTGACTCAAGATACTGCGTGCTTGAACTGTGCGAAGTCACATCAATCCATGGCGGGTTCAAGGGGGCCAAGGCCTCGACGATTTCTATAATATCACGCACAGAACTGCCTCTGACCGGTGGCACGATCTCATAGCTAAAAAGAGGCTCACGACTTTTTTCGATATGCTCAACAACCTTCATATTTTTATTCCCTACAACAACGGTTTTACAGCAACGGACTTTTCATTTAAAAAATGAGAATTAAAAACTTTGGATTGGTAGCGAAGAGCTGAATCCCCCAGAACGGTCACGACACAACAGCCCATTTTAGCATTTTGCACAGCATATTGATAGCAGGCGTACAGGTTTAAGGCAGCTGAAGTGCCCACAAGCAATCCATCGTGTTTAGCCAAGTGATAAAGCATTGAAATCATCTGTTCATCACTGACCTGGGTAGAGTCATCAACCTGAGCCTTCCTAAAATTTTCAGTAAGTCGCATAATACCGATTCCTTCAGTCATAGAAGAACCAGTGCTTTCAAACTTGCCCGTCTCAACATAGGAATGCAGACCTGAACCAAAGGGATCCGCTAAACGCACATGTACACTGGGTTTCATCTCCTTAAGATATGTCGAAACACCTGCGATAGTTCCGCCCGTGCCGACAGAGCAGATAAAGGCGTCCACTTGCCCTTGGGTTTGTCGCCAAATTTCCGGGCCCGTGTTTTCATAGTGACACTGAAAGTTCGCCAGATTTTCGAATTGATTCGCCCAAAAAGAATGGGCTCGTGCTTCGGCAATTCTGCGGGCCGTATGATAGAAGTGATTTTGATTAGCAAACGGACAAGGATCGACTTTGACCAGCTCAACCCCTAAGGCCTCAAGAACCTGGTATTTTTCTTGCGACTGATTGTTCGGCATCACGATCACACAGTGATAACCTCGATGGGCTGCAATAGTCGCAAGACCAATACCTGTGTTTCCCGCAGTCCCATCAACAAAAGAGACGCCAGAATTAAAAATCCCGTCAGCTTCTCCTATTAAAAAAATACAAACGGACGAGCGGTCCTTGATGCTGCCGCCCGGATTTGCGTACTCAACCTTGCCATAAATTTCACAGCCTGTGAGCTTAGATAACGATTCGATTTTTACTAAAGGTGTGTTGCCAACAATATCAACGACGGAACCCGTGCGCATAAAACCCCCATCAAAGAGATCACGCGATACGAATGCACAAAATGGCAGGAGGTAAAAAGAGAAAAACCGCGAAGTTACACTTCCACGCTTTAGCTGTTTATCGCCCGCAAGCTGCACTCAAATCGGCGAGAAGTCAGAAATATAAATCAGACTTCAGGGGCATATCATTCATCGGAATAGTATTTCCGTCAACTGGATTTGCGGCACAGAACGTCGCCGCAGGAGTTGAGCAAAATCTCTAGTGATCGTTCATAGGAGCCTTAAAGATAAGGAACTAAGGCTTTTTGTTCTTTTTATATTCAGTGGACGCAACCAAGCGCACGACCATATCATCAGTCATCACATCATCTTGTTCACGCGATTCCACGGACTCGACTTCGACCTCATTTTCAGCGATGGAACGCTGTGAACCCTGCAAAGCGTGCAAAAGTTTTTTGTGCAGTCTTTTTTCTTGCTGGGATGTTTCTTTAACTAGCTCTGCGAAATCAGAAACTGTCGCGCTAGAAATTGAACTGAATAGATTTATCAAAACAAATATGAAGCGCATCCTTGCCCCCCTTGGCTTTGCTTGCTACCGGTAAGACCCAGATCTTTCTGGAACCGGTTAAATGTTCATCAATTTTCCTTAATCCCAGATGACAAGCCGGTTTCCGTCTACTATTTTTGAGTTTATGAGAAATGCAAAAGCTGGCATCGTTTTTATTTTTATTACCGTCGTCCTAGATATGATTGGCATCGGCCTGATCATCCCTTCTTTACCAGATATTATGCGTCGGTTTACCACGTCTGAGACCTCTGTTTCAGAATACTTTGGCTATTTCGTGTCTCTGTATGCGTTAATGCAGTTCTTGGCTTCTCCACTGTTAGGGGCGCTGTCTGATCGCTGGGGGCGCAGATCCATTTTATTGGTATCTTTGTTCATCGCAGGTCTGGATTATTTATTGATGGCCTTTGCGCCAACCTTGGAACTGCTGTTTATTGGTCGGGTGATTTCTGGCTTAACTGGAGCCAACATCACTGTCGCGATGGCATACATCGCCGACGTCAGTGACGACAGCAATCGCTCTGCAAACTTCGGAAAAATTGGTGCAGCTTTTGGTTTAGGATTTATCATCGGTCCCGCTATTGGTGGCCTGTTGGGACACCTAGGGCCTGAATATCCATTTATCGTAGCGGCTGGCATGAACTTGCTCAACTTCTTGTTCGGATATTTTATTTTGCCTGAATCCTTGCCACCTGAAAAACGTCGCAAAGTGGATTTTAGCAAAACCAATCCTTTGAATTCTCTGCAAAAGATTTTTAAAGCCCATCATCTTCTGCCCTTGTTATTTATTTATTTCCTGTTTCAGTTGGCAGGACAAACTCATCCGTCGATCTGGACATTGTATACAGAAACACGCTTTGGTTGGACGACAGCACAGGTCGGTTTTTCGTTGGCCGTCGTCGGTGTTCTTTCCGCCGTGTCACAAGGATGGTTAACAGGAATTGTGGTTCCAAAAATCGGTGAATACAAAGCCGTGCTTTATGGAGCTTTTGGTTATGCGATCGCCTTTTTTCTTTTCGGTTTAGCCAACCAAGGTTGGATGATGTATGCGATCTTAGCTTTTTCTGCAATTTTTTGGGTGTCGATGCCAGCGTTGCAATCATTAGTGACCCATCAAGCTCCCCCTGAAGAACAAGGTGAATTGCAAGGAACGTTAGTCAGCCTCACCTCTTTAGCCGCGATTATTAATCCGTTGGTTGCAACAAAATTATTTGCGGTCTTTACCGCAAACAAAGAAGGACTTTATATACCAGGTGCGCCTTATTACTTCGGTGCCCTTGTGTGCGTCGCTTCTTGGGTTATCGCTCTTCGCCAAAAACCGACTTAAGATACTGTGAAAGTTCAGCTTTTCTCACCGAGCTTTCACTCTACTTAAATTTTTAAAATGTTGTACGCTGTGCTCTGCTTTCGTCGTCTTATGTGTTAGAATGAAGTCACCAGGAGGCCTCTATCTATCAAGGCGAAAGATTTAACAGTATTACTCATCTGATCGGCGCGGCGTTGTCTGTTGCTGGGACTTCTGTATTGATCACCTTGGCAAGTGTGCAAGGGGATGCGTGGAAAATAGTTGCGACCAGTGTTTATGGTGGCATCTTAGTTTTGCTTTATACCGTTTCAACTCTGTACCATAGCCTGCAAGGTCGCGCGAAAATCATTCTGCAAAAGCTTGATCACATTGCAATCTATCTGTTGATCGCAGGAACTTACACTCCTTTTACTTTAATTACCTTGCGGGGCCCGTGGGGCTGGTGGCTGTTCGGAATTAATTGGACGCTGGCCGTGATTGGTATCACTTACGAATTGACCTTAGCACATCGTTCGCGCACGCCTTCGATGATTATTTATGTCTTGATGGGCTGGCTGATTGTCGCCGCCTTAAAACCGTTAACAGCAGCGCTTCCTATGGCGGGTCTAGTCTGGTTATCCCTTGGTGGTTTGCTGTACACTGGCGGGATTGCTTTCTTTCTTTACGACACCAAATTTAGGCATTTTCATGGAATTTGGCATCTTTTTGTAATGGGTGGCAGTATATGCCAGTATTTTTGCATTCTGTTTTATTTAGTTTAATTCGCATACTAAATGCGAGGTAGAAATAAAATTTGTGTCGGCAGTGATATGTTATACTGCAGCGACAAGGTTTATGAGCTTGAAGACTTTATTACCCCCTCTTTTTCTAAATCCCCAACCCACCGACTTGCAAAGCAAGCTCGAACGCTATGCTTGTGTTGCAATCATCCTTAAAGGCAGTGATTTGGGTAATTTGGAAGTAGGTTTTATTCAGCGTGCTCTGAACCCAAGTGATCGCTGGTCGGGTCAGATTGCCTTTCCCGGCGGCAAACGTGAAGAAAGTGATCTGTCGGACTTGCACGTGGCTTTACGAGAGACCAAAGAAGAAGTCGGTGCAGAGCTTCACCCCGAAGAGCTATTGGGTCGCCTTGACGACATTCAAGCCCGCAAGGCTGGACAGCTTTTAGATTTTTATATTCGCCCATTTGTCTTCTATACTCAGCGCGATTTTACTATCACTTTGGACCCCGCAGAGGTCGCTGACTTTTTCTGGGTGCCAATTAAGAACATTCAAGATCCAAAACGTCAGACTATATTCAAGGCTCCCCGCGAAGCAGGCTTTCTGCATCTGCCGGCAATTCATTTAGACAGAGAACCACCGCTGTGGGGCTTAACTTATTTAATGGTGCTGAATCTTTTAGAGCGCGTTCGCGGAATCATCAAATAATGTGTCTCAAACTTGAGATCAAATTTTAGGCAATTTTTCGACTCTCTACGAGTTCTCGGCACTTAGCCTGTGCCATTCTTGGACAGCGAATTCTTTTTTAAAAAAATGCACTGAAGGCCTTAACTATCCAAAGGTCCAGCCGATAAGTTTACTACCTTGATGGAAAGGAGCCTTGAATGGCTAAGCCTAAAATAGTACGTCACGAACTTGTTCTTACAACGGAGATTCGTGAATTGAATCTAAATCGGGAGACGGGTCCACCTTGAAATAACCGATCTAGATAGGTACTAAACGAAAAAACCAGAGCTTACAAGGAGCTCTGGTTTTTGATTTTTTAGAGATGCCGTTTTCAGATTTTGGCTTCTGACTAAAGGATCGAGAAGACTGTCGAAAAGCTGACTGTCGTAGAATCCGTCTTTAATTCTTTCGGATAGAAATTCAAGAACGTCGAGAAATAGATATCGCGCGTAAATGCGTATCCAGCGCCCAAACGGCCCGTCATTGTTCTATTTAACATCGCCCATTCATCATCCAAAGAACGTGGATTCGTGAAACCAATCGCCAATGAAGTGTAAGCGCTTAATTTATCAGTGAAGTTGTATTTAACTTGTGGGTAAAAGCCCAAGAAGTAACGGCCTGCTGTGCGGTCCGCTTTTTCGTAATCACGGTTGTAAAGGAAAACGCTAAGGCCCGTATCTAAGCCCACCGCAAAGCCTGTGTTACCTAAGTTGTAAACCAAGTTGTTGTCATAGCTAAGTGTGCCGACCTGGCCCACGTCTAAGTATTCTTTCACAGTTGTGACAGACACACCGTAAGAGTTGCGCATTTGCACGTTTTCTAAACGAGAGTTCAAATCGTAGCTAATAAATGGCGTCTTCACATCAGTGCGTTTTGAGCCATGGAAAGGCGTCAAGGAGCTGATGCCTGTGCCAACGCTGACAGCGCTGCGACTGTCGAAGCGGTAACGACCCCCGATAGAGCCACTAAGGGATGTATCGTTATTGCCGATCGAACCATCTGGGTT
>CAMLMF010000035.1 GCA_946480995.1 uncultured Bdellovibrio sp.
AGCGACTTCATCGCTTCACGGTGACTTTCTTTGAACGGATAGGGTTCTGACGATAGCAGGATAAGGTCAGGATCGATTTGTTTCATCTCCGACTCACTTAGCTCCGGGTAACGCGATCGTTCCACAGCGTTGATTAAACCCAGCCGGGAGAGCATGCAATCAATGAAAGTATTTTTGCCAGCCGCCATCCAGGGTTTTTTCCAGATTAGGTATGTGACTTCGTCATAGTTTTTTGATGGTTTTTTTACCCACTCTTGGAAGCCTGGAATTTTTTGGTTGTTCCATTGTGCTGGCGGCGCTTCGACGACATCTAGGCACGCGGCTGACCATTCGATTAGATTGGCGTTTTTAAAGTGATCGCCTAAGCGTTCTAATTCTTTTTGTAGCGCTGCTATCGATGACACATGTGTTGCTAAATAAGGCACCGGGCATTCTTCGGCCATCTCTAAGGGATTTTCTTCTTGATCTAACAGAACTAAATCTGGCTTTAAATCCATCACTAATTCCCAGGACACTTCTTTGGTGCCGCCGACGATGGGGATATTGGTGATTTTTTGTGGAGGATGGATGCAAAAACGCGTGCGGCCAACGACGTTGACTCCGGCTTTTAAAAGCGTTTCTGTCCAAGATGGGACCATGCTTACAACTCGCATTATTTTCCTCCTGCAATAGATTACCCACTGGGCCATTCAGAGTCAAAAAACTTGACCCCTTTTCGGGGCCGTCGGACTATGGGTCCCCTAACAGCGAGGTTCATTTATGACGCAGCTATTTCCTCTTCGTGAGAAGCCAGCATTGAGTCCCTACAAGAAGGGCGATGTTCTTGTGCTTTTCGGCGAACTTTTTTCCCGAGGCTATGCCAACGGTCTGGTTGAAGAAGCCGAACGCCGTGGAATGACAATCGTGCGCGCCACTGTCGGCCGCCGTGAAAAAGATGGCGCCCTTCGTGCTTTGAATGCCGAAGAAACGGCCAACATTCCGCAACCATTTATCAATATTCCTCTAGAAGCTGGTTTTGACATGGAGCCAGACTCCAAGGGTGTGACTCCTTGTGATCAACTTAAAGACATTAAGCTTTCTGATTGGGACCAAGCAAAACTTGATTGGCCATCGATTGATGAGTCCGAAAAAAACGGAATTGCGCGTTTTAAAAAGAACACCGAGCTTTTCATGAAAGAACTTGAAAAGCACATTCCTGCCGGCGCCAACGTCTTGTTTGCACACTTAATGGCTGGCGGCGTTCCGCGCACGAAAATCATTATGCCTTTGTTAAATCGTGCATTCAAAGGAACTGGCGATCGACATATTCCGACCCAAGCTCTTTTGGATTCGCAAATAGGCCAATTCTGTTTGCGTAACTTTAAAGAAGTGACTGCCGAAACATTCCGCCATTTGATTGAAATTTCAGCTCCGCTGCGCAAAAAAATTGAAGCCCAAGGCAACAATGTGTCTTACACGGCTTACGGTTACCACGGCACGGAAGTTTTGATTCGCGACCAATACATGTGGCAAACATACACATGTTATTTCCAAGGTTGGGCAAAAATGGCTTTGGAACAACATGCTGAAAACTTCGCCAAACAAGGCGTGCACTGCTGCGTTTACAACTGCCCAGAGATCTTAACGAACTCAAGTTCCGTCTTCCAAGGCGTTGAAGTATCACTTTATCCTTTGCTTTCAGCTATTCAAAAAGACGCTGGAGATAAAAAACACGGCGAACAAGTTTTGGCTCAATGCAAAGACTTGCTGAAAGACGACGTGACCTTTGCGCAAATTAAAAAATTCACTGATGATTATCTGACCAATGATCTGACTTTGGCTTTTTCGAAATACGATAAGTGGCCACAGCATTCACGCCAAGATCAAATGGAGTACATGCTTTCAAGCTCTGACACATTGTTTGAAATGCACAAAGACCAAAAGAATTTAATCACGGCAGTGTTAAGTGAAGTCGTATTTAAATCATGCGGTTATGTGATGTTGCACGACTCATGGAAACCCAAAGCACCTGTCGCATGGATCGGCCACGATCTTGTCGCACGTTGCATGTAGGTAGTTATGTCAGTTCAGGCCGGAGAAAGTTGGATTCACGACAAGTACAAGTTCTTCGGTCTGTCTTTATCAGGCATCCGCACTGCCATAGCGATGCCTGAGTTGTCCTTAAGCTTCGATGTCGCTCAGGGATATCCGTTTCTTTTAAACTTAAAGCATTTCTTTATCTCCCACGGCCATCTTGATCATGCGGCTGGAGTTCCGTATATCATTTCGCAAAAAGCGATGAACTCCCAAGACGCTGGCAACTTCTATATGCCACCTTCGCTGGTGGAACCTTTAGATAAAATCATGAAGCTGTGGCAAGAAATCGAAAAGCACGAATACAAATACAACTTCATCCCAGTAACCCCAGGTCAAGAATTTCACTTGAACGCGCAAACCTTCGTAAAAGTTTTCGCCACAACCCACCGCGTGGAATCTTACGGGTACACCGTTTTTGAAACCCACAAAAAACTAAGATCCGACCTTGCAGGCCTAAAACAAAACGAAATCGTCCAACTGCGCCGCGAAGGTAAAGAAGTTAACGAAACACATCACATTCCCGCAGTAAGCTTCACCGGAGACACACAAATAGAGTTTTTAGAAAGCTGCGACTGGATTAAAAAATCCAAGATCCTTTTTTTAGAAGCCACCTATTTAGACGAAAGAAAAACCATCGCCCAGGCAAGACAATGGGGCCACACCCATTTAGAAGAAATCATCCCAAGACTAAAAGACCTAGAATGCGAAAAGATCGTCTTCATCCACGCATCAAGCCGCTATTCTGACAAAGAAGCCCTAAAAATCCTGCAAACAAAAATCCCCAAAGAATACCACGAACGCATCGCCCTATTCCCCGGCCGCTAAAACAAAAAAAAGAGAATTCCTTGATCCACTATCGGAACGCCGATTTAAGGTTGGGTATTTGAAAATACCTGATCGAAAGGAGGCCTTCGTGGGCGCCACGATGGCGCGCATCCGACAGCGAAGCTGGCGGACCACGATTGAGCATGGATGCGTGCCGACTGAAGCATCAGGTATTTTCAAATACCCAACCTTAAATCCCGCGCGGGCCCGAGAGCGGACCCCAGGAATCTCTTAAAACATGTCGTTGAGATCCAACCAAAGCTTCCGAGTTTTCATCTTCTTCGTCTTAAGGTACTCAACCCAGTCCATAGCACTGCGTTTCTGCCAACTTTCAGCCAAGTTCGCTGCAAAAATCAACGGACCATAACCTTGTCCCATGATTTCTTTCGGCGGACGAAGAGCTGTTAACATCTCAGGACCATAAAAGGCCGTTGGCATCAAACGATCACGCTCTGACAATTCACCGATAATCAAAGCTCCATGGGTTTGCCCCAATAAAGTTCTGCTTAAAGGACCCGACGCTTCCGAAGGCTTCGGTGCCCCGGCAGAGCCCACAACAACTAAACCCGAATCTGCTTTTTTATTAAGCAGCTCAAGCACCGCACGATTGTCATCATTAATACGGAAATTAAAATCAAAAAAGACGAAACTTGTGCCAGCAGGCAAAGACTCTAGCCGCTCATGCAAAGCTTCCATGTCCACTTCGCCGACTTTATTGTAGGGCGTATAGTTGACGATTTCGCAGTTTTTGCAGGGACGAGATTTTTCTAAGAAAAGAGGTTTGATTTTAAGCTCAAACTCTTCTGCGCGCTGCTGACCGAAATAGATCACCGTGGTTTTCGTGGACGGCACGGACGCCTGCGCCCATGTTGCTCCGCAAGACAACGTCATTAACGCAGTCCAAAGAATAATTTTTTTGAAATTCCAGAAATTGCACTTAGTCATAGAGTCAGTTTGCCCCCGGCCTTGCTTTGATGTCGACTTTTTTCAGTATTTAATGAACAATCGACATATGGAGTCATGGGACAAAGTTCGCTTATTTTATACTGGAGACGACTTCTTTCAAAGTCTCATCTCTGACATTCGTAACGCCACTCGAAGCATTACGATTGAAAGCTATATTTTTTCCTACGACCCACTGACCATCGAAATTTTAAAAGAACTCAAAGACGCCCGCGAACGCGGCTGCACCGTCAAAATTGTTGTCGATGGTTTTGGCTCCTACTATAGCATTCCGCAACTGGATGAGGCTTGCGATGCCTATGGCATTGAACTGCGCGTATTTCATCCCTTCCCCTATCCTCTGCAGATTGCGCGAAACCTTTTCAAAAAGAAATCTGCCAACCGTCCGTTCTTGATGAAACGCATGAACCGTCGCAATCATCGCAAGATTGCATTAATCGATGAAAAGCGCGCTTACTTAGGAAGCTTTAATTTCACGCAAGAGCACTGTGCAAAATATGTGGGTTCGCAAGCCTGGCGCGACACGGGGGTTTATGTCGAAGGCTCTCCTGTGCGTTGGATGGTCTTGTCTTTTCAACTGACCTATTTACGTACTTTTATGAAGGGGCTGTTGAATTGGGTCGACCGTTGGAAGATGCGCACCGATTTGGCGCACGGACCTTTGCGCTTAAATACCACGCAGAAAATGCGCCGAGAATTGTATCAAGATCTGTTGCGACGAATTTCTCGGTCGCAGTCACGCATATATATCACGACGGCCTATTTTTTACCCAAGCGTTCTTTACTAAGAGCTTTATTAAAAGCAGCCCGCCGAGGCGTGGATGTGCAGATTTTGACTCCGGGAAAATCCGACGTTCCCGCCGTCAAATGGGCGGCCTTTTATATTGTGCGCTTCCTTTTACGAAAACGCGTGCAGATTTTAGAATATCAAAAATCAATTTTGCACGCCAAAACGATGATCATCGACAACGATGTTCTGGTCGGCTCATTTAACTTAAATCATCGCAGCATCTTGCATGATCTGGAAGTCGAAGTGGTGCTGAACGATCCGCCAAGCTTAGCCAGCATGTTAAAACAATGGCACACAGACTTGCATCACTCCCGCCCTATTTCCGAAAAGGATCTTTCCGCCCCATCATGGCTAGCGCGCATCGTGTACTCTATTGCATTCCGTCTACGTTATATGCTCTAGTTTTTTGCTTTGACCCCCGGCCTCTTTATAGAGGATTCTTTAAGTATGAAACCTTACGTCAAAGTTGCCATCACGGGAGGCCCCTCAGGGGGAAAGACTACTCTTATCGAAACTCTGAAAAAAGAGTTGGGACAAAAATGCTCTGTCGTTCCTGAAGCGGCCAGCATTTTATATCGCGGTGGTTTTCCACGCTATAAAGAACCGCAAGCTGTGATTCATGCGCAAAAAGCAATTTATGCCACGCAACGCGAGCTTGAAGATTTGATTTGTTATATCAGCCCCAAACCCTTGATCGTCTGTGACCGTGGCTCCTTGGATAGCGTGGCTTATTGGCCTTCCAGCGAAGACAACTTCTTTAACGAAGTTCACAGCACCCGCCAAGCTGAACTCGCACGCTATGACTGGGTCATTCATCTCGACACCGCTTCTATAGACGGTTACGACACCAGCAATCCGATTCGCACCGAAACTTTTCAAGAGGCCTGGGACTTAAACGACAAAGTAAAAAAAGCCTGGGAGGGTCATCCACGCCGCGTGGTGATCACCCATAGCGCCGACTTCTTGACAAAAATAACCACCTCCTTAGCCGTGATCAAAGCGATCATGGCCCACAAAAGTGCCGAAGAAATTCATGAGGAGATTTTAAAATGATAAAAATTTGCCTAAGCCTTCTCTGTCTTGTGGTTTCTGTTTCGGCGGCAGCCCAACAGAATCGCACGAAACTGAAGCCCTTGTATTTTCAAGCGGATAAAAACAATCTTCAGGTGTTACCGCAACGCTTTGAATACACTTTGCTGGATGAAGATCGCTTGAAGGTCGGCGACATCCTGATTGATGCGTCTCAGATCACCTTCCACATTGAGCCGTCATCACAAATCAAAGGCACCTATAACATTCGCTTTACTTGGCCAGCGGGTCTTTTAAAAGAAGGCGCCATTTCTATTAAGAACAATTCTGGCAAAGCCGTGCTGAACTCCGTGATCACGCCTGAAAACATCAAGGTGTCCCAGGAGGTTCCGCAAAATGGCGAAGAAGAAAAATTACGTTCTGAAGTGGCCACGATTAACTTTGATGGAATTTCTTCCTCTATTATCGACGACATGAAGTACTTCCCCTTCATGGTTTTTTGTATTTACAAAGAAAGCGACGACACTCGGCTTTATCTGTGCTCAAAGGAACTTTACTTAAGTTCGCAACAAGGACAGATGGTGGTAAAGCCTCGTTCCGCGGCAAAAAAACCGGCACAAATTGAAATCAACGGCAAGATCGTCGGCAACCAGGGCATTATTTATTTAGATGACAAATCTGAAAACGTCGCTTTCAAAGCGCAAACCCAAACCGGGGCTTTCTTAGAAGTTGAGACCAGCAAAAAGGACGTGGACTTCAAGGACGTAGTTGTTTCTGAAGACGGCGAAAAAATTATTCTCACGGCTTCGGGTGCTGAGCCCGTTGATGAAAAGAAGGTTAAAAAGATCTCAGAGCAAGAATGGCAAATCGCCTTGCCTAAAGCTCGCCCCGTTCTGTATCTCAAAGGCAATGGCGACATCCCGATGCGCCAAGAGTTTTATGTTCGCGGCCCCTTGCCTAAAGAAAAAAATCGCCCGTTCCTTTCGGCTCGGTCCGCAGAGCGCACTTATTCCTCAAAACTTTCTTTTAGCGGTGTGACTCCTGAAGGAACCCAAGTCAAAGTGGACGATAAAGACTCCCAAGCAAGTCTTGAAGCCACGAAAAAGAATCAGTTCCTGTGGACGGTTCAAGATATTCCCGCGGGTGTTGAAAACCGTCGTTATCTGAACGTGCTCAGCGAGGGCCAAAACTTTGCTGTCGGCTATGATATGTTTCGCGGCCTCCCTTTTGGTGTGGGCCTAGGTGCACAATATCTGACGCCTTCGGGAGTTGCTTTTGGTTCTGTCTCCTTTGATTGGTGGATTGAAAATTTCTTAGGCATGAACGCCAATTGGTCTCGATTTCATTGGGGCCTATCACTCAGTCGCGATCAGCACTTAACAGAATCCGATGGCGTTGCCAAAGTCGACATCACAACTTTTGAATTGCTTTGGCGCAACCAGGACGGTTTTGACTTGATCGATGAAACCTGGGGCTTATCTTTGCCACTAAAAATGATTCAAGGACCTAGCGCGAGTGCTATGACCTATGGATTGGGCGGTTTTGTTTCAAAAAAACCAATGCGCTGGTTGAAGCCTTTCATGCATTGGTCAGAGCTTGAGCTGCAATATTTTCTGGGCTCTTCGGGCAGCGACTTCAAAGTCAAGTCAGCGTACATGCTTAATGCAAAAGCCTTTTGGAAGGTTTCGGCAAGGACTCACTGGTACTACGGACTGAGCCTTAGCGATTACAAATACGACCCTGCCGCCGCCAAAGAAAATCTGCAAATTGGCTTGAATGGCGGAATCTACTGGAAGTTCTAAATTTGAAGTTACAAAAAAAAAGCAAAGAGTCGGCCTCTTTGCTTTTTTTATTTTCCGATATTCATTACATCAATAGTTAGGAACGTTTTTTAAAGAATCCCGAAACGACCTGCTTAAGATCCATATTAAAGACATCTTGATTCTTTTTAGCCGCCGCCAAAAGCGAGATCTCGCGCCGTGCTGGTATGAACGAACCATCTAAGGCGACACTCTTATCAAACGACCGGCGAGCCGCCACCACATCGCCTTTGACCTTGTGAAAAAGACCCATCACAAAAGGGAAAAGCGCATCGTACCGTTCATCTGGAGGAATTTGTACCAACTCAAGTTCAACTTCTTTTAAAACGTATTGGCGGCGAGCCGGATCGATAGCCACGCCTAGTTTTGCCCAAGAGCTTAAGATATGCAATTGCGGCACTTGCGGATTGAGTTTCGCGACCTCTGCCAATTGTTGCGCGGCTTTAGCGAACTGATTCAGCTGCAAATGCTTGCGAGCTTCTTCCAACAATGTGGTCGCTTTGATTTTTGCTTCCGCTTCTGTTTTTTGGCTGGCTTGGCGCAACTGATCCACTTTGCCCGTATCCCGAGACATCGCCACGGCTTCTTCCGCCGATTTTTTAATCTTGTTCCACACCGAATACACTTCCGAGGATTTGTCTTCTGGAGCAATGCCAATTAAATTCATAAAGTCAGCAAGGGCCGCGTCCATTGATTCTTCCGCAGAACCCATTTCAAGGTAAGAAACGATTTCATAGCTGTTCTTACCATCAAGCTCTGCCCAAATCTTTTTAAGTACTTTGAACTGCTCTTGGGCATTTCTGAAGGCGGCCTTTTGCGCAAAAACGATCAGCCCCTTAGTTAAAAGAAAGTGAATGGCTTTATAGACAGCCACTTCGCTGTAACCTTTGATATCTAATAATTGTGCCAAGGACACTTGGTTATTGAGCTTCACCGTCAAGCCGTCTAAAGACTTAATCAGCGACATTCCCAACGCAGGGTGATCTTCACGATATGCCGGGCTTTTCACGATCAAGTTCCCCGACCACATCACATAGAAGGACTTTAACCAACCAACAGAAATTTTTGAAGCGATCCAGTCATGCAAGTAAAACGACAGCGAATCGGCATCAATACTTGGACTGCTCATGTCCACTTCGGCCGAGGCAAAATTCACACGGATCTTTTGATCGACAATCGTGCGCACCAAGCGAATATTCATTTGCTCCATCAGGATCAAATCAAAAGCATGGGGACTGAGCTGATTGTTTTGAATAAGGTAATGACCGATGCGGCGATTGTTTTTATCACGCAAAGCTGTCTGCACGTCATCCGGAGTCGCGTAACCGCTTTGGATTAACATCTCGCCTAAGAATGTCGTACGGTCGTCAACGTCCACGCCCACAATGTTGCCATTGCAAAACGAAATACCTGACACGGACCCGTCAGAGTTATAAATATTTAAGTAACCACTGCTTTTTGTTTCAACCAAAAGCGAATATAGAAACGGCAAATCAAAACCACTGACTTCTTCAATCGACTCAATGACTTTACGTTTTTGTCGATTGGTCACCTGCGGATTGTTGAACATCTGGTATAAAAGCTTTCGCGCACTCGAGGATTCTTTTTTCGGCGCATCTTCTTTTTTTACGATCTTTAAAACTTGTTCCATTTCGAAGGGCTTTTTTAAGAAAGCCACAGCTTGCGCTGCCTGGGTGGACTCTTGGATGAACTGTTTGTCACCGTAAATACCGCTCATCAGAATCACTTTAAAACGCACGCTCGGATAATGTTCACGCGCCTGCTTAATAAAATCCAAACCCGTCATTTGCGGCAAAAGACAATCGCAGAAAAGAAAATCGATATTGTTGTGGCTGGATAAAACTTCATTGGCTTCGCTTGGACGAGTCGCCAAAAAGACATGATGACCTGCGCGCGCTAGAACTTCTTTCAGCGCGACACCGACAGCTTCGTCATCTTCTAATATAAGAATTCTTGATTTTCCTAATTCCACGTCCCCTATTCGGAAAAAACCAGCTTTCTGTTAAGTCCAAAACGACAAAAGCAGGACCTTGGTGGGGCTCCTGCTTTCATTCTAGACTTTATGCGAGTCTGATTATTTTTTGATGAACTTAAAGTACTTCGACTCAATGACATCCATCTCCATATCATTGCCTTCTTCATCTTTCACTGACGCTGGCGGTGTCACAGACGAGTCTGTGAACTCTGTCCCATAACGGAACAAGACGTTTTTTTCCGAGCCCGCATCGTCGTTGTAATAAGGCACGTAAAATGAATTCACTTTACCTGAAGCTGGCAAAAATCCATCGACCATATTGATTTGGTCCACGATCACTTTGGGGCAATTAGAAAATGAAATTTGCGCCCCCGAAGCCGTACCCATCCACTTAATCCACTCGCGAATACCGCACGAGTTGATGCTTTTTAAACCACTCAACTCAACGTCAATCGCCGGACTGCCGGCTAAATTAAACTGTGAAAAGTCCACGTCTTCATCGATAGTTCCAGCCATACGAACCACCAATTTTTCAGGAGTTTTATCCATTTTTACATCCAGTTTACCCATAGTATTTCCTCCTTGATTTACCGAAATTTTAACATAGATCTAAGTTTATTGAACAGCTTCGCGTTTGACCACAAAAAATGTGACGTCATCAATCAAGGCCGCCCCTTGACGATGCCCTTGAAAACTCAAAATGAAACGATCCACCGAAGCACCCACTTCAGGCTGATCTTTATTGGCGCTGATCAAAGCTTTGATAAACTCCCGTTCACCCCAAGCTTCTTTGGCCGGATTTTGAATATCTGGAATTCCGTCGGTATAAAAAAAGACCGAATCCCCTTCATCCAACTGCACGCTGGTCTGCTGATACGATGAATCGCGGGCTTGGCCCAGCCTTGGATTGTTCACTTCATTAAGCGGAACTAGATCCTTTTTCTTCAAAGCCGTTTCTGATTTTTTGATCAAGAACGGAGCTTCGTGGGATGCATTACAATATACAAACTCGCCCGTCTCTAAATCGAAGGAACCCAAAAAGAAGGTCATCATGATGCGACCCTTGGAAACATCATAGATCGAGCGATTTAAAAGCTCTAAGGCTTTCGCCGGTGAAATATTTAAACGTTCAATGATCGTCGATGCGGATTTTGCCGCACTGGTGATCAACGCCGCTGGAGCCCCATGCCCCGTTGCATCGCCGATCCACAAAAAGATCTTGTTACCAATTTGGCAGTAATGCCACCAGTCCCCACCGCACTCACTGGCTGGTTCGTAATAACCAGCAATAGCCAACGGACCAATTTTAGCGCGGGTTTCAGGGAACAGAGTTTCTTGCACGGTCTTTGCCGTTTGCAGCTCTGATTCCATACGAGCCTTTTCGGCAGTTTGTTCAAGCAAACGCGAAACTTCCGCAGCCATGATATTAAAGTTATCGGCAAGGCTGCCCACTTCATCATTCGAAGTCACATCAACGCGAATATTAAAGTCCCCTTCCGCCACCTTTTGGGTCGCACGAAACAGCTGCGTTAACGCTTGGGTAATCCCACTGGAGGCGAACAAACTTAAGATCACGGTCAGTGAAATCAAGATACCAAAAAAGATTAAAGACTTGCGAATCAAAACTTGCACGGCCCCCAGGGCTTTGTCTTTTTCTACCGTAGTCACGACGATCAAATCACCAAAGCCAGCACGCGAATAAGCCACCAAAAGCTCTGTGCCATTGACTGTCTTGCTAGTCTCTGCCCCTTGTGCCACTTGCGCCGCTGTTCCACTTAAAAATGTCGGCGCCACAATCGTTTGCAACTTTTTACCGGCCATCGCGTCCGGTCCAAACAGCACGGAACCATCTTGGCCGATTAAATAGATTTTTTGTGAAACGCCAGAACGAAACATTTCAGCCGCTTCACTCATTCGCACAATCACCAAAAACACGGTGGTGCGTGTTTTGGTTTCATCTGTCACCTTTTCTAAAATAAAAACGCGATCGTCATTAAACGGCGTTTTGGCTATGCGCCGCCCCTTATCAACTTCATTGAAATAGGCGGCCATCGGAATTTGCAACGAGTCTAAAACTCCTTGCGTTTGCCCTTCGACTTTTTCTAGTAATGCTACTTTTTCAAGAGCGCCGGAAGCATTCGGCGAAAACACCACGACGGCTTCAAGATCGGATTCATTTTTGAAAATAGATTCAGCTACAGATGAAAATTTTTGCTGACCCAAATACTCTTGGAAGATAGGTTTCGTAGTTCCTAGCACACCATTAAGCTGTGTCTTAATTTGAGCCGCCATGGTGCCTGACATATTGCTTGAGGAGTCAAAGACATAGGCAATCTTGTCTTCTTCAAAAATCTGCAAAGCCAAAACTAAGTACACAGAAAGTGTAATTAGGGGCAGCGAAGTTAGTAACAAAAGAATCTTATATCTTATTGATATGCCACGTTTTTTCACGTGTTTAGTATGCCCTTTTACAAGGGGTCAGAAAACAAATTCCGAGAGGACTTAGCCTTAGGTCCGTAAAAGATCTGTGATTTCCGACCGATAAGCTTCAACGGGAGACCTCATGTCGCGTTTTGGACAAACAGAGAAAAGCATTTTCATCACGGCTTGCATAGCATTGCTGGCGTTTTCATACTTTCTGTATGATGACTCTTTGCTATTCCCGAAAGCCAATAACAGTGCTTTACAAAGAATTGGCGATGTCTCCGTTTCAG
>CAMLMF010000036.1 GCA_946480995.1 uncultured Bdellovibrio sp.
AATACTAGGCGCCAAAGTCTCAGTTTCGCTCAAAAAGTCCTAAGCTCCACATTCGCTCCATAGTCCTTCGCTATCCTGAGATCATCAAAAGGTGGTCTTATGCTTAGAAACACTGTGGTTATTTTTGTTCTTTTGTTTTCAGCAAAAACTTTCGCGCAACAGACAATGTGGGGCACGGGAGCTTACGGCGGCATGCAAGCCTGCCCGTACAATGTTCGCGCCGGCAATGGCGCCGTCAGTGAAGACGATGAAACAAAAGAAATCCAAAGCGAAATCGCCGAGGCCCAAGCTCAGCTGAAAGAAAAAAAAGCAGAAAAGAAAAAGATCAGCCGTGAAACCGAACGCGCCAAAAAAGACATCGCACGCAGTCTTTCAGACGGACACGCTGAATTTATTTTTGAGCACGTCGAAAATTCTCGCCGTTGCCAAGAATATAAAGGCTTTCAGGTCAAAGCCGCGGAATCCGTCGTTCAAGCTCAAGAAGGCCCGAAAAGTATTGCCAACGAAAATCTTGTCGAAGTGCGAGCACCATTTAGCTTAAGTGAATGGGTGCAATATTGTGATCCTAATAAACCGGGAGCCGTCAGCGGTGCTGTGTGTACGAATCCAAGTTACAAAAAAGGCGATGGTGGGCGCAATGACACCGAGTCGTGCAAAAAAGGCCTGGCTGAATATCGCAAATCTTTTTTTCAGGGACAAAAATTAGATAAAGAAATCGAACAGCTGCAAGAAAGTCTGCAACGAAGCAAAGAAAATCTAAAACAAGCGAAGAAAGATGCCCAAGAAGCGCAGCGCG
Source organism: uncultured Bdellovibrio sp. (assembly GCA_946480995.1). Next base: position 797 of record CAMLMF010000036.1, read on the forward strand.
AACGCCGCCAAGCTGGCACTGAAGGTGACACCTGTATCGAGTGTCAAGCGCGGGGCAATGGTTACACGTATCAAAAGCCACAAACCGACTGGGGATCTTCCCTTGGTAATATCGCCCTCGGTGTAGGGTCTATCGCCATGGGCTACCAGACTAATAAAATGATTGCTGGCTACAATGCCCAAAACGGTTGGGAAACAAATCCTTACAGCGCTGTCGGCTATGGCTACGGTTTAGGTGCCTTGGGTACTGGTATTTCACAAATTACGAGCGGAGGCAGTGGTATATACGGCGCGATGAGTGGCGGTATCGGACAAGGAGCTTTCGGTTGTGCCGGCAATAACGGTGGAAGTATGGGCATGATGGGAGCCTATGGCGGAGCGAATGGTAATGGCATGTGGGGCAACCCTTACGCCATGTCAGCAATGGGTAATATGAACATGGGTGGCGGAATTTATAATTCAGGCATGGGCCCTTGGGGCATGAACGGCATGGGTGGAATGAACGGCATGAATGGCATGGGTGGTTTAAACATGATGGGCGGAATGAACTTAGGAATGAATTCGATGAACCCGTATTCGAGTATGATGAATCCCTATTCGATGATGGGCTTAGGCAACAATATGTCGAGCATGGGATCTTATGATCCATCGATGATGCAATCGCAAATGCAGTATCAACAGCAAATGATGCAATTACAAATGCAGCAATATCAAAATTATTATCAACAACAACAGCAGAAGTATTCGGCTATGTCTTCACTGCAACAAGAAATGGCTGCATTGATGGCAAGAATTCAGCAGGTGCAATACGGTGGTTCAAGCTACCTAGGAACATCCACTTTGTATGGGACGAACAATGGCATTACACCGTTGCCTGGCAGCAACTTGCTAAATACGACATCCATCATTCCGGCAAGTCGATAAAAGAGACTTTGGATCTTGAAAACTTCCTCGCGAGAAAAAATGATAGTATCAAATGATACTATCATTTTCTAAAATCTCGAGCGCAAAGCCTCTACCAGACGCCTTGATCGATTAAGCGTTTGCCTTGTTGGTACGAGTCTTCGGTAAAACGGATGATTCCGCTGGCATCATAATGCGAAGTTAAAAATGCCATATACACCGGCACAGGTTGCTTCAAGTTGATCGGTGTGTCCTTGTTTAAAACTTCTCCGGGTTTGGCCACCGTTTGTTCAATCACTTCGCGGGTCCACTGCGTGCCCCGCAAAAGATATTCGGCTAAGTCTAAGGGCCTTTCAACACGCACGCAGCCTGAACTAATTAAACGATCCGGTTCTGCGAACAGTTCACGCTGGTTGGTATCGTGCAGGTAAATCGCAAAAGAATTCGTCAGCATGAATTTGAAAATACCCAGGGCATTACCGGTGTGCGGCTTTTGGCGAATGTAAAAGTCAGCATCGTGTTTTGCATCTAAGCGCTGCCAATCTATACTGGATGGACTGATTCTGCGCGTGAAGTCCTTGTTCCAAACTTCATAGTTGTGCGAATCGAAATAATAATCAATTTCCCACGGCGCAAGTTTGCGAATGTCCTCGACCTTGTCTTCACGGAAAATCGTCGGTGGCACAACCCAGAACGGATTCAGAATTACTTGCACGACTTTATCTTTTAACATGGGTGAAGGTCGGGTGGTTCGACCATTGATCGTGCGAAAGCTCATGGTTTTTGCCCCAGGGGTCACGCGATCAATCATATTGAAATAGCTCATGGCTAAATTCACAAAAATAAAACGATCCTCGAAAACTTGCGGGAACCATCTTAGTTTTTCCATATCCAAACGCACCTGGCGCAACCGCTCTTGGCAACTTGTATTTAAGTACAACCACGTCCGGCCCCCAGGGGAAATCACACCATCCGGAGTTTTACGCATCAACCACTGAATATCCTTCACCGCTGCCAAAGTCGCCGCATCAAACGTATCATCGACCGTCACCTTGTAACCAAATTGCTGCAGGCGCGTTTTGATCGCCGTCACTTGAGGATTTTTTGTGCCCATTTTCAATTCAGATTTCAGTGCCGGCAAAACGGGCCATTCATTATTCGCGCAAAAAGCCGAAATTTTCTGCAATGATTCCTTTAACGAAATATACGGAGCGTGCAGCGGCGCCAACTGTTCAAGCAGCGGCCACGCTTTATAAGCTTGTGCCAGCGCCAAAGTTCTTAACTGGGCGGGAGTCAAAAATTCTTTGCGAAGCAAACGTACATCCTTGCCCATTGTCGCCGGATCCACCGTGCCGATTGAAATGTCTTTTAATAACCGCAAGTAATTTTGATTAGCCAGGTCGCGCAGATACACCCCACCAACACTGTTTTGTCCTGTTTGGTAAGCGGTTTCCATCGCGGTTGTCCAATATCCCAAGGGATTTAAACCATGTGAACCAACACCAGACATTGCGTGACGCATGTCTTGTAAATTCAGCTCATTAATAATCGCCAGATATTCAGCTGTTTTTGATTGGGCATTGCCCCAGAAAGAAAAAGACAATATCAGACACGACAAAGTGATACGAATGACTTTCATAATCCCTCCAAAGGCAGCCGTCTAATAAGCAAATAGTCCGTGGAATTTAGATTTTTGAAAAGCCTTCTATCGCAATCGACCAGATTCTTTCGAAAAGAAAATATTCATCCTGTGAAAAGGCACAGAATACAGATCCCTCGGGTCGAGGGCCAAAGCCCCAATGATAAATAAAAAAAAGGAGACCTTTCGGTCTCCTTTTTCAAAAGAATATTTTAATTTATTAAATTACTTTTTAAGGCCTTCTTTACCAGCCCATTTTCCGCGTGGACGATAGATACGGTTGTTCGCGTATTGTTCAAAGGCATGGGCGCACCAGCCAGAGATACGAGAAGCCGCAAAGATCGGCGTGAATAGATCTGTTGGAATTCCCATAGAGAAATACACAGTCGCAGAATAGAAATCCACATTCGGCATCAAGCCTTTTTCTTTGTACATAGTATCGTCGATCAAAGTCGACATTTCGTACATGTGGTGCATTCCTGCATCTTTAGTCAATTTATCAGACATGCCACGCAAGATACGAGCACGTGGGTCACCGTTTTTGTAAACGCGGTGGCCGATACCCATAACTTTTTCTTTGGCTTGCAAAGCGTCTTTAACGAATTGCTGAGCTTTGTCCATGTTACCAATTTTTTGCAACATCAAGATCACTTGCTCATTCGCACCACCGTGCAAAGGTCCTTTAAGAGCACCAATCGCAGATACGATGGCAGAGTGCAAATCAGACAATGAAGAAGCCGTTACGCGAGTTGCGAATGCAGAGCAGTTCAACTCATGGTCCGCGTGCAAGATCAAGCAAGTGTCCATTACTTTTACGTGTTCAGCATTTGGCTCTTTGCCGCCACCAAGCATGTACATCATGTTCCAAGCCATCGACTTGTCAGTTTTTGGAGTTACAGGCTCTTTGCCTTTGCGAATTGCATCGAATGCACAAAGAAGAGTTCCCATTTTCGCCGTCAAACGAACTGATTTTCTTAGGTTCGCTTCTGGAGAGTTATCATTTGCATCAGCATCCCAATGCGCCATCAAAGAAACCGCCGTACGCAACCAGCCCATTGGGTGAACGTTGGTTGGGATTGCTTTAAGAACTTTGATGAATTCTGGGCTTAGTGGCATTTCGTTGTGAAGCTCTTTCGAGAATGCTGCTAACTCAGATGCACTTGGCATTTTGTCGTTCCACAAAAGATAAGTAACTTCTTCGAAAGTGGAATTTGCCGCTAGATCATCAATTGTGTATCCACGGAAATTTAAAGAATCGCCTACGATAAAAGAAATTTTTGTCGTACAAGCTACAACGCCCTCAAGACCCTTATCCAAGGCGCCTTCATAGATATTTACTTCGGCCATATTAGTATCCTTTCATGACTATCAAATTAACATTCTACTCATAACAAAATTCTAAAGTACAAGTCACCTTCATTCCCCACTTAAGCCGCAACACAACTGAGAAAATGAGATGAAGTCCTAATTCTTAGCAAGCTTGATGACTCGATCCTTCACTTCCGTGACGATCAAAGTCTGATCACGCAAAGGTTCTGCCTTCCCGGTGTATTTTTCGTTGGCGAAAAGGATCTCGTTGCGCAATTCATGCACACCCTGCTTCGGAGCTTTCATGATAGCCTCCGACAAGCCGTGTCCACCCCAGTTCACGCCCAAAGAATTCTGCGACAACTTAATTCCCTCCGTGGACAAAATCACACGGTCGCGGGGGTTTAGCTGCAGAGTCCGACTTTGAGGCTCTGTGTTAAAGTCTTTACTCAAGGCCTGTCCCGTTGGCATCAGCTCTTGCAAGCCTTCTTGTCCATAGACTTGTAAAAACCCATCAATCGATCCTACAGAACAATATTGAATTTCATAACTGCGGCGATCGACAACGCCATAAAACAAACTGGCTTTATCATCATTTTGAATATGCGGGATTACTTCTTTCGCCAACAAGGCCACGACTTTGTGCGCCTCTAAACCGCGACGCGCTTCCATCTGCGAAGAGATTTTAATAATCACCGATAGCAACAATGAAGATAAAGAGTAACCGCTGGCGCTGGAAATCAAGATCCCGAACTTCAGCTTGTCTTCGTGTTCGAAGATATCAAAGTAATCACCGCCAAAGCGCGTGCCCGCTAAAAACTTGGTACTAAAATCAAAACCCTGCACATTGGGAAGTTCTGTCGGCGACAAAAGTTTTTGCAAACTTTGCGCAAGTTTTAATTCTTGGCCGACTTGATGAATTAGTTTTTCCAATGCAGCGTTCGCCTTCGTTAATTCCAAACGATAGCGATGCAGCTCTGCTTCTTTGACTGCGAGTTCATGTTCAAGTTCGGAAACGCGTTCCTTTAATTCACTCTCATTAGACATGCCAAATTATTGTAGAGGCGTCCGTTCAGAGTGTCACGAGTTTCAACCCTTTAGGCTTTGGTCGAGGACACTGAGTTGTTCTTCTTCAGCGCGAAGGCGCTCTTGAATGGGCCCCGGCACCTGACCAATTTGCAAAGTTCCGAGTCCCTGCAGGTGATAGCGAATTTCGCCCAGACGTTTGTGAACTTTCGTCTGTCCCCAAAGTATCGCCGCCTCTGACAGCAGACCGTAATCTTTCCACGCGGGATTGATATAACGGGGATCTTGCAACTCATCCACCTTCACTTGGCTGCCGAAATGCCCCCAAGCCATTTGCGCCACACATTGGAAAAACAAAATGACTGCGAACAGGAACATAAACTGCAAAGTTTTGTCCTGGAAAGAACTTAAATCGACCGAAAAGCCCAGATCAAAAACACTGCGCGCTTCACCGGCCACAAAAAAACCAATAAGCACACCCACACAAGAAGCCAAAGAAAACTGCCAACCCACACGACGGCAATCTTGGTTTAAACTGCGACTGCGCCACCAGAACAACAACATGCGCCCCATACGTTCTCCGGCCACTAAGGCCAAAGCCCCATTAAAGGAAATCATGCTTGTGACCAATAGACCCAAAGCCAAAACTACGGACCAAAACTCCACTTGGATCACAAGGCTCAGCAAAACACTGACGCCTAAAATAGTTAAGACCGCGCCAAAGCGCCCGTCTGCCAAAGCAAAAGCCAATTCACTTTGTCCTAAAAGAGTTTGTAAGACGCTAGATCTTTGCAGCAGCATTTCGCCACCCAACAAAAAAAGACCCGTGCCGAAAATCCATTTAAGAACTATTTCTGCACGTGGAGCTTTCCACACCCCGACATAAGCGATGGCACAAATTCCTAAGATGAAAAAACCGTTCAAATTTAAGAACAGCAATCCCAAGATCAACATCCACCAAGCACCCAAAGTACTTAAGCTCATGATCAAAATACTTGAACGCAAATTCAGGACGCGCAGATTGTACAAAGCCATGGCCGAATACAACGACCTTTGCGGGGACGCCTCTAAAAGCACAACATCCAAGGCACTGGTTAGCATTTTGATAAAAGAGGACTCAAAACCTTTTTCATAGAAATTTTTCTGCAGATTTACGAACAGTTTTGAAATTTGTTTTTGTGACTCTAACAAACCGAAAAGGATAATAACAAAACTACCCAACCACATAAGTATCATAGCGAACAACCTTTCCCTCGTACGAATGGCGCACCCCAGGCAACAACTCTTCAGCCTGCATGGGACGCTTGACCACAACTCTTTGTACCGGCCATGTTAAAGCCTCTTTTAAAACCTCTGCGGCGTCGTCATCATGACCGACCAGATCGCGGAACACGACCATCTCTTGCTTCGGCAAAGCGGACTTCTTTTTATGCGGATACATCGGATCAAAATAAATTGAATCAATGCCCAGCTGACCTTTGTGCTCTTTTAAGAACTGCAAGCTGTCGGCAAAGTGCAATTGATAAGAATGCAGGTAAGACTTCGTCGTTTTTGCGAACGCTTCTTTTAGCAATGCATACAGCACCGGGGAACGCTCCACACCCGTAACGTCAAAACCCAGCTGCGTTAAGAACACGCTGTCGACACCTAAGCCCACCGACAAATCCAAAACCTTACGGTACCCCTTCGCCACGCCTAAAGCTTTGGCGATCAGTTCATTTTTGCCGCGATGACCTTTGCGTTCATAGTCTAAATGATTTTTTTCGAAATCAATTTCCAGCAAACGCTTTTCTTGGTCGCGCACATAAACACCTTCAGGGCCAACGTGGAAATTAAAAAAGTAATTTTCGGGATTTGCAGGGTTTAAGGGACACTTAAAAAACTGACTCCACTGAAGGGCTTTCGGGTCTGTGGCAGAAGAAGATAGCACACACAGGCGCTCGCTTATTGCAGCAGATACCAAAGACATTCAAAAACCCAAAGACCAATGGTCGTTAGAAAAAGTTTAAATCCTGAACGATAAACGCCTTGCAGCTCACTGCCGGCGGGACTGGAAATATTTTTTAAGCGCGCGATAAAACTAAACGATAAGAAAATCAAAACCACCGAAGCATAAAAACCCCAGTACTGACCAGCATAGACGCCATGATAGACTAAATTAAAAAAGACAAAGGCTCCCCACCAGAACGCCAGCAAACGGCGGGCTTTATCAAAGCCCAACCAATTGATCGTGTTGGTAAAACCCGCTTGAGCACTGGGCAGAATATTAGCAAAGTTTTTTAAGTGCACGACAAACAAAACCAACCAACCCCAAAGACAACCTAGGGCCACACTTTCCGCATCCCACAAAAGACCCATAGCTTGCTGATAGCCCACGGTCAGGAACGGACCAAACATCAGGAAAAGTGCCAGCTCCCCACCGATACGATACTTGAATGAGTTTTGTTTTTTAAACTGCGCCCAAAGGCCTACCGCGACACTCGCACCCAAAACCCAAACAACTTCAGGCAAAGCGACAGCGATCGGAATCGCACACAGAATCGCCAGAGCCAACAAAACACTGGAATATAGTTTTACTTGCGCAGCTGTCACCCAACCGTTTTGAATTGCACGACTGCCACTTTTTTCAAGAACGCGGTCAACACCCTTCATGTGGTCCATACAGTCGTTACGCAAATTGACTGCAACAAACGCCAGCAACACACCCACCGTAGCAAGCACTGTCATTTGCGGATCTATAGGAGCGCTGTCTGCGATGTTAATCGTTAAAACCAAAAACAGTGGCACTAAAATCAGCAAAAAACTTTTAACTTTGAAAGTTTGCAAGAAGACCGCAAAAAACGAAGGTCTTTGCAACGTGGCCACGGGAACAATTCGGAATGTCACAGTTTCAGACGCGGAATTTACATTCAGCGTCTGCACAGGCAATGCACGCTGATCTTTAGAAAAAGTTCCAAGCAAATAGGATTCAAATTCTGGAGAGCCCTTTGACAACGTGACCAGTTGACTCACGATGGTTTCCTTCTCCAGTACAAGATTTCGGTTAAGGGACGAAGTTGGTCGATCAATTTTTCTTCGCCAGGCTTTAAGAAGGTTTTAAGACGAGCCAAGTGGTGATCGTACATTTGGATCAAACCTTTATTCATCTCATCGAACTCTGCAAGCTTCTTATCGAAATGCGCTTTGCCACCGATGTTCGCGTAATACTCTTCTAAAGTTTTACTTTTTACGATGCTGTCGATTTCCTGGCGGGATTTTCCATGGCACACGAACGCGCCGAAAGAATTCAAATAGCCAGATTTTAAATCACCTAAGATCGCTTTACCTTCATCGTTACGAATGTCGTAATCCAAAAGGTCATCACTGCGTTGGAACAGTTGGCCTAATAATGTGCCCATCTCTTCAAGTGTACGATGCAATTCTTCGTCATAACGTTCTTGCGCGATAAAGGGGGCACGGATACACCACTTAAATAAGCTCGCCGTTTTCAAGTTGTGAATACGATCCAGTTGTTCCAACGTCACAAAGAAGTCGCCGACCACAGAATCTTGCAACCACTCGCCTTCAAGCAAATCCGAGATCACTTCAGCAGTGTACTGCACCAGTTTGATATTGCCGTGGCCCGAAAGATTGACCATCACGCGCGCTAAAAGATAATCGCCCGCAAGGACCGCATATTCAGGAGTGTACTTTAACCAGGCGGCTGTTTTGCCACGGCGTAAGTGCGAACGATCAATCAAGTCGTCATGTAACAAAGAAGCATTGTGAATGAACTCAATCGTTTGACCTAAAAGCAATTCGGCTTTCGCATCCAAAGATAGGTTGCTCGCCATCATGCGGATCAATTTTGCGCGGAAGCCTTTGCCGCCAGCAAAAAGGTCATCGTAAAGCTTGTTAAGCTTTGGCAAATAGGCTGGAAAATCCTTTGGATCATAGACTTTAAGATCAATGACACTTCGCTGCAATTTTATCTCCTAGAGAGGGCCTTAACTTCGCGATTTATCTGCTTGCTGTCAAGCGGTCTCCCGCCTTAAAGTGCCGGGTCTATGGAAGAATTTAAGTTTACAGGAAAAGAATGGTGGCGCGAAGGCGTTCGCTTTGAATGCACGGGTTCAGGCAAGTGCTGCACCTCCCATGGCGAATTCGGTTTCGTTTATTTAAGCCTTGAGGACCGTCAACGCTTTGCTAAGCATTTTGGCATTAGCACCTCCACCTTCACCCGTCGTTATTGCGAAAAAACCGGCGGCATCTGGCATTTAAAAGAAGATCCTAAAAATCCCGACTGCATGTTCTTAGAAGGCAAACGCTGTGGGCAGTATGAAGCTCGTCCCGCACAATGTCGTACATGGCCGTTTTGGCCTGAAGTCATGAATGCCAAATCTTGGGCAAAAGATGTGAAAGCTTTCTGTCCCGGCGTGGGACGCGGACCGGTAATTCCGGCAGAACGAATCGAAGCGCAGTTACGCGAGCAAATCGAAAGCGAAAAGGGCTGGGGCAAATAGCTTCCGGCTCAGCCTGAGGCAGCAAAATTACAGGTGTGATGAATATTCAGAAAGTCTCAATTTGAGTCTTCAGACTTCAGTCTAGGCTGTCGATAAGTTCCTCATGATGCACGTCAATTTGAAAACGCTCGCTTTATCAGCGTTACTTTTGGGAACCTTGTCGGGATGCCTTAGCACTCCTGAAGTGTCCGTCAGTTCACTCGGAAAAAAACTTCCGGCGCCAGCCTTGAAAGGTGCAAGTCCATTTGAGCAAAACGTAGATTCTGTTGGTTACGCGCGTATTCAAGGAACATGCGATGCACGTATTGGCTTAATCTCTTTAAGTTTTGATAACAAAACCTGGAATCAAATTCCTTCAACACCAGACATAACGGGAACTAATTTAGCCGCATCAACAGCGAACGATAATGACTGTTCATCAGATGGTACTTTTGATGTTTATATCACCAAAGCCGATCTTAATAACATCTGGGGAATTGTCACTGGTAACAACAACACGAAGGTGGACTATCTTTATATTAAAGGCTCAACTGTTATTGGCGATAGCGAAACTCTAACGGTTATCGACAGTTCAAATTCAAATGACGGAGGATCAAACACCGATTCCGTCGCAACAAAAATTATCATTGAAAAAACTTGGCCATCTGCCGCAGCCGGAACGGGTACGTGCGGCTACTTCACGGTTACAACAGTCAACAATAGCAATAAACCAACACCTTATAGCCAGCGTATTAACTTTACTTTAAGTAAAACGTTGGCAGGATCAACATCCACAGCGCGTGCCTATAAAAGCTGGAGTGAGTGCGAAAACGATTCAGCACAAACTGCCAATACAGATCAATTCAACGTGGCCGCAAACGGCACAACCACACAGATCATCTATCGCTTTCCGACATCGAGTGTTGGCGACGTTTTATCTTTCCAAATCGCAAATCCATCAGCCTTAACAGCGGGCCCTGCGGCCTCCGTAGAGCTGAAAGATCCCTCGGGCATGGACCGTTGGTTCTCGATCAACAACTATTCTCCGAAAATTTATAAAGAGCTGTGTTATCTTGTCGAAATCAATTCGCACAACTATGCCAATCAAATATCTGGATACCCGGGCGACAAGGTAAAAATGACGTCCCCAAATTCACAAGTGCAAATCTATGACAATGCCGGTTGCACGGGGGCCCAGGCTTCTGAGTTCACATTTAATTCAGGCGGTTCAGCAACTGCTTATTATAAGTATGTCCCTGCCGCGAGCGACACTCAATCCTTCCCTTCGTTTGCTTTGAAGGCTGAACATGTCGCGGGCAATACAAAATCCTATGCCACAGCGACATTTAATTTCACAGCGGATGTTTCTTACAAAAATACCGCAACGAAACTTGCCCTGTGGGGGCCTTCAGAAGCTGCGACTGGAAACTGTCATCGGTATACCGTTGTAAGCCAGAATGAAAACAACGCACAGATTCCAGTAAATAGTAAGCTGTATCTGAATTCATTAACGACAACTTCGGGTGGTGGATTCTATACCGACAACATCTGCTCAATGGCCGCGAACCCATCGAATGCATTCATTGTTTCAGGAGAAAGCACTGCGTATATATTCTATAAACCTGTATCTCCAGGGGCTGCTACTCTGACCGCGAGCGCGACTGGGATGACATCTGCAAGCATTAATATCACTGGAAAATCTGTTCCCACTCAGCTGAAAGTACTTAACTCAATTAGCTGGAAATTTAATGAATGCGTCCCGCTTAGCATTGGAGTACTGGATGGTG
>CAMLMF010000037.1 GCA_946480995.1 uncultured Bdellovibrio sp.
GTTCAGTACCAAGACATCGAAGAAGGCGTGACGATGCAAGAACAAGTGGACTCTGTAACAGGGTTCGCGACAAAGGTTATCACTGAAACGAAATCAACTGATGTTAAGCCAGCGGTTTACATGGTTGATCCTTCAGGAAAACCATTGAACTTGCCTGGTCGTGAATTACCTGCTCGTTACTTGTTACCAGTGGGCGCTCAGCTCCTAGTACAAGAAGGTCAGGATGTTCATGCCGGTGACATCATTGCCAAAATGTCTCGCGAAGCTTCTAAAACTAAGGACATCACAGGGGGTCTTCCTCGCGTTGCCGAATTGTTTGAAGCTCGTAAGCCAAAAGAAGCGGCTATCATCTCTGAGATCGATGGTTACGTGACATTCGGTAAAGACGTTAAAGGTAAACAGCGTGTGATCGTAACTCCTGAAGTGGGTGAGCAAAAAGAATATCTCATCCCTAAAGGTAAGCACGTTGCAGTAAGAGAAGGTGAGTACGTAAGAGCCGGTGAGGCGTTGATGGACGGTCCAACAAATCCTCATGACATTCTGGCGGTTCTGGGTGCGAAAGCTCTTTCTGCATACCTTGTGAACGAAATCCAAGAAGTTTACAGACTTCAAGGTGTTGGTATCAATGACAAGCACATCGAAGTGATTGTTCGCCAAATGCTACGTAAAGTAGAAATCCAAGACGCTGGCGACAGCCGCTTCTTGGCTGGTGAACAAGCTGAAAGATATGCTTTCGACGAAGAAAATAATCGTATCAACCGTGAAGGTGGCCAGCCTGCGACAAGCACTCCACTTCTTCTAGGTATTACGAAAGTTTCTTTGAGCACTGACAGCTGGATTTCAGCAGCATCGTTCCAAGAGACAACAAAAGTCCTCACAGAAGCGGCGATTAATTCTCGCACAGACCATTTGCGTGGCCTGAAAGAGAACATCATCATGGGTCGTTTGATCCCTGCGGGTACTGGTTTGACTTCGTACAAACGTTGGAAAGTGTCTGTGGCTGAAGACGACGATACATCATTCGTGGCATTGCCAGGGATGACGGCGTCAGCTCAGCCGTAGCCTAAAACCAGCTTTTCGAAGTGGTATTAGTGTAAAAAGCTCAAAAAGGGGATCTCACACCCCTTTTTGGGATATAAAATTAACAACAAAGTCTTGACCAGGGCGCTTTTGGCAATGTAAGTTCCAGCGTCCTGAAATAAAATTGTTTAAGGGGTTTAGAAGTGCCTACTATTAACCAGCTCATCAAAAGTGAGCGTACAGTTCAAAAGAACCAAACGAAATCACCAGCTTTGGCTTCATGCCCTCAGCGTCGTGGCGTTTGTACTCGTGTTTATACAACGACTCCAAAGAAGCCGAATTCAGCTCTTCGTAAAGTAGCAAAAGTTCGTTTGTCTAACGGTTTCGAAGTTATCTCTTACATCCCAGGTATCGGTCACAACCTTCAAGAGCATAGCGTTGTCTTGATCCGTGGTGGTCGTGTGAAGGACTTACCGGGCGTTCGTTACCATATCGTACGCGGCGTTCTAGATCTTCAAGGTGTAAATGGTCGTCTTCGTGCTCGTTCTAAATACGACACAAAAAGACCTAAGAAATAATTAAGAGGTAATGTAAATGTCTCGTCGTAAAAAGACCTTTAAAAGAGAAATTATTCCAGATCCAGTTTTCAAGGATCTAGTAATTGCTAAATTCGTAAATAAAATGATGATCCAAGGTCGTAAAGCAACTTCACAAAAGTTGTTCTACGGAGCTTTGAAAGAACTTGAAGGGAAAATCCAAGGTGAAGAACCTGTTGCGATTTTCAAAAAAGCTCTTGAAAACGTAAAGCCTTCTATCGAAGTTCGTTCTCGCCGCGTAGGTGGAGCAACTTACCAAGTTCCAGTTGATGTTCGTCCATCTCGTCGTTTGGCTTTGGCTATGCGTTGGTTGGTAGAATACTCTCGCGAGCGCGGTGAAAAAGATATGGCTAAGCGTTTGGCTGGCGAATTCATGGACGCATACAATAATCGTGGTAACGCGATTAAGAAAAAAGATGACGTTCACAGAATGGCTGAGTCGAACAAGGCTTTCTCTCACTACAATTGGTAATCTGTATTCATGTCAGCTAAAGATCCTAAAGTTATAGCTGATCTCAAGTACACTCGTAATATCGGCATCATGGCGCACATCGATGCCGGTAAGACGACCACCACCGAACGTATTCTTTACTACACTGGTAAAAGTCATAAAATCGGAGAAGTTCATGATGGCGATGCCACCATGGACTGGATGGTTCAAGAGCAAGAGCGTGGTATCACTATCACCTCTGCCGCGACCATGGCGTTCTGGAAAGATCACAGAATCAACATCATCGATACACCTGGGCACGTCGACTTCACAATTGAAGTTGAACGTTCTTTGCGCGTTCTCGACGGTGCGATTGCTGTGTTTGACGGTGTCAACGGTGTTGAACCGCAGTCTGAAACTGTCTGGAAACAAGCCGACAAATATAAAGTTCCCCGCATTTGTTTCGTCAATAAAATGGATCGTGTTGGTGCTGACTTTGTGATGTCTTTCGGGACGATCAAAGAAAAGCTCAACGCAAACCCAATCCCTGTGCAAGTTCCCATCGGTATGGAAGACACTTTCCGTGGCGTTGTAGATCTATTAGAAAACAGAGCCTATGTGTGGAATCAGTCCGGCATGGGTGGTGAATTCGAAGTTACCGATGTTCCTAACGACATGAAGGAAGACGTTGCGCGTTTCCGCACAGAAGATCGTTGAGTTCGATGACGTCCTTATGGAAAAGTATCTAAACGGTGAGGAAGTCACTGTTGCAGAACTTAAAGCAGCTCTTCGTAAGGGCACGCTTGAGTTAAAGGCTTTCCCAGTCTTCTGTGGTGCTGCTTTCAAAAATAAAGGTGTGCAACCTTTGCTTGATGGCGTGATTGATTACCTTCCGTCACCAATTGAAGTTCCAGCTATCGTGGGTCACGATCCAGCAAAACCTGAAAAAGAAATTGTTTGTAAAACCGATTTCGACGGCAATGTGGCAGCGTTGGCATTTAAGATCGCCAATGATCCATTTGCGGGAACTCTTACATACATCCGTGTGTACTCTGGCGAAGTCAAAGTGGGCGACCAACTTTTGAATCCTCGTACAGAGAAAAAAGAACGCATCCAAAAATTAGTTAAAATGCACGCCAATTCACGCGAAGAAATCACCAGCCTTAAAGCCGGTGATATCGGTGCGGTTGTTGGTCTTAAGTTTACAGGTACTGGTGACACTCTTTGCGAAACGTCCCATGCGGTTGTTTTGGAATCGATCACTTTCCCAGAACCAGTTATTTCTGTGGCGATTGAAGCGAAGTCTTCAGCTGACCAAGAAAAAATGTTGCAGGGCTTAGATAAGCTTGGCAAAGAAGACCCTTCTTGCCGTTTAAGAACGGACCCAGAAACAGGGCAAATCCTTTTGTCAGGTATGGGTGAATTGCATTTAGAAATCTTAGTTGACCGTCTGTTGCGTGAACACAAGATTCAGGCAAACGTGGGTAAGCCGCAGGTTTCTTATCGTGAAACGATCTCGGCATCAGCGACAGCTGATTTCGTCTATGAACGCGAGATCGCGGGTGAAGCTCAGTTTGCGAAAGTTTCTCTGACGATCGACCCCGTGTCTCAGCATGATGGCATTGTATTCCAATCTAAAGTTTCCGTATCGAAAGAGTTCACGGCTCCGTTCTTAAAAGCTATTGAAAATGGCTTTAAAGAGGCGGCTGAAGTGGGGCCTCTTGCCAGCTATTCTATGCTGGGTATTCGTGGGACTTTAAACTCTGTAGAAACTCGTCCAGAGGCTTCGAATGAAATGGCTTTTAAGGCGGCAGCTTCGTTAGCATTCCGTGAAGCAGTTCGTAACGCTGCGGTTGAGCTCTTGGAGCCGATGTTTAAGCTTGAAGTGACATGTCCTGATGAATTCGTTGGAAACGTGGTGGGGGATTTGAATTCTCGCCGTGGTAAAATCCTGACGATGAACGCGAAAGTGGGCGGCGGACAAGTGATTTCGGCAGAGGCTCCTTTGGCGAATCTTTTCGGTTACGCTACAAACGTGCGCAGCTTAAGCCAAGGCAGAGCAAGCTTCAGTATGGAATTCCTTGAATATGCGGTTGTTCCGGCCAAAGTGAAGGCGGAGATTCTTCACAAAATGGGTCGCTTCTAAAGTTTTCCTTTTGGCGGTCGCATGCCGCCAAAAAGAACTTCGGCTTTTTCGGCCTTACTCTAAAAACAAAGCACCTTCGCTGAACAGCACCACGCCGTTAAGCTCCTTTAGGTTTGAACAATTTTCACCCTTCAGTTGGGTAATTTCAACTCCTTGAGTCATGATGTCCTCGAGATAAATAGGGCAGATTTTGTTGGCGCTGAAGTGCTTAATGCCTTGTGATTTTACGAAAACCTTGCAGGAATTCGCAAGTTGCTCCGTTTTTGCTACGGGGGCGATGATTTGTGCTTCTCCCTCACAGGCGATTGCCGTCGCAGAGGCAAGAGATGACAGGGTCAAAAGTGAAATAAGGGCCATTTTATACATAGAGCGCTCCAAGATAGGGGTTGTCGGGTCATTTGCGAAATCTTTGCCAGCCCCTGGATGCGCTAAATTCTAAGACGCTGCTCTTGTCTGTCTATGAATTGGTCTTTGAGGCCTGTCTTGTCACCCTTGTGGGGTGGGCCGCTGAGAGATTTTATAAGATCGCAAAAGTATCGGAAAAAATTAATATTTCCCTTTGACAAGCTTTTTTTTGTTGCGCATAATCGCGCACTCGTGACGTTCAAATCTACAGAAAACCCCCCGCATTGGGTGATTTCACGGCCGCAAGGGCTAATTCGGGGCAAGTTTTTGATGGGATATTTACGTTAAATGTTAACAAATTTGCTAGTAAAAACGCTACTTTATAAAAAAAGAAGAGAAGTGTCCTTATGCAAAGTCAAAAGATTAGAATTAGATTGAAGGCATTCGATCATAAACTGCTTGATCAGTCGACGAAAGAAATCGTTGAGACTGCTCGTCGCACTGGCGCAAAAGTTGCGGGTCCGATCCCCTTGCCAACTCGCATCAACCGTTACACGGTATTGCGCTCTCCTCACGTTGATAAAAAATCTCGTGAGCAGTTCGAAGTGAGAACTCACAAGCGTATGCTCGATATTTTGGAACCCACTCAACAGACTGTCGATCAGCTCATGAAACTCGACCTCTCTGCTGGTGTCGATGTTGAAATTAAACTTTCGGCGATCTAGGAGTAAACTGTGAGCGAAAATACACAAACTACAAATACTTCTGAGCAAGGTCTTAAGCTGAATGGCCTGTTCGCATTTAAAGAAGGTATGGCTACTATCTATAATGAGCAAGGTGAAGCCATCCCTGTGACAGTTCTTCGTTATGAACCTTGGTTTGTATCACAAATCAAAACAAACGAAGCTGATGGTTACGAAGCTATTCAATTAGCTTGCAAACCTAAAAAAGCTAAAAATTCAAACAGCGCAGAAAAAGGTCATCTTACTAAAGCTGGTTTCGAGAATGGCGCGCAGTTCGTAAAAGAACTTCGTCAATCTCTTCCTGAAGGTGCATCTGTTGGCGCGCAAGTATCTATCGACTCTTTGGCACAAGGTGATTTCGTAAAAATCACTTCGAAGTCAAAAGGTAAAGGTTTTGCGGGTTCTATGAAGCGTTGGAACTTCGCGGGGGGCCCTGCTTCTCACGGATCTAAATTCCACCGTCGTCCGGGTTCTTCTGGTAACAGAACATGGCCAGGTCGCGTAATGCCAGGTAAGAAATTCCCTGGTCACTTGGGTGCTGAAACAGTCACTGTTCGTAACGTACAGATCGTTCAAGTACTAGCTGCTGAAAACGTTCTTATGGTTAAGGGACCAGTTCCAGGTGCAAGAAACACTTTGGTTAAGTTGGTGAGAGAATAGTATGGCAACAGTAAACGTATTAAACTGGAAAAAAGAAAAAGTTGGTTCAGTTGAATTGGCTTCTGATGTTTTCGAAACTCCTGTTAAAAAGGAAGTTCTTCACACAGTAGTTCAATGGCAATTGGCAGCTCGTCGTCAAGGTACACACATGACTAAGACTAAAGGTCTTGTGTCAGGTGGTGGTAAGAAGCCATTCAAGCAAAAAGGTACTGGTGGAGCTCGTCAAGGTTCTAGCCGTTCTATCTTGATGCCAGGTGGTGGTACTGCTTTCGGTCCACAGCCTCGTAGCTACGCATTTGTATTACCTAAAAAAGTTCGCCGTTTAGGTTTGAGCATGGCACTTTCTCACCTTCAAAAAGAAGGCAAGTTGTTCATCGTGGACAGCATGCAATCTGAAGGTAAAACTGCTGAGCTTAACAAACGTTTGAAAGCTTTCGGTCTTACAAAAGCCGTGTTGGTTGATTCGACTGTTGACGATAAATTCAACCGCGCTTCTAAAAATCTACCAACGTTCAAATACTTCCCTGTTGAAGGTTTGAATGTGTTCGATCTATTGAAGTACGACGCTGCAGTAATCACTAAAGACTCTGTAGCAAAAATCGTAGATCGTTGCTCAATGGAGAAAGCGTAATGAAACAAGTAATTAAAGCTCCTCTTATTACAGAGAAAAATACATATCACAACGCAGCTGGCGTATATGTGTTCGAAGTAGACATCAAGTCTTCTAAGACAGATATCAAAGCGGCGGTAGAGAAGAACTTTAAAGTAAAAGTGGACAACGTTAGAACTAGCGTTTGCCGCGGACACTCTAAAAATTCTAAATTCGGATTAACCAAGGTCCCTTACTGGAAAAAAGCTTACGTTAAGCTTTCTGAAGGTGAGAAGATCGCTCTTTTTGAGGGAGTATAAAGATGGGTATTAAAACATTCGCCCCACGCTCTCATGGTCGTAGAGGAATGACTGGTTTCGATTTCAAAGAAATCACAAAGACAACTCCAGAGAAGTCTTTGCTTGCTCCTCTTAAGAAACAAGCGGCTCGTAACAATCACGGTCAAATCACGATTCGTCACCAAGGTGGCGGTCATAAAAGAAAATACCGTTTGGTTGATTTCAAAAGAACTAAAGTTGACGTTGCAGCAAAAGTTATTGCGATCGAGTACGATCCAAACAGAACTTGCCGTATCGCTCTTATTTCTTATGTTGATGGAGCTAAAGCTTACATCATCGCTCCAGTAGGATTAAATGTAGGTGATACAGTTATTTCTTCTGACAAAGCCGATATCAAACCAGGTAACACACTTTCTTTGTCTGCGATCCCAGTTGGTACTGTGATCCACAACATCGAAATGCGCCCTGGAAAAGGTGGTCAAGTTTGCCGCGGAGCTGGTGCTTCTGCAACTTTGGCTGGTAAAGGCGAGCAATATTGCCAAGTACGTATGCCTTCTGGTGAATTGAAGCAAATTCTGTCTGTATGCAAAGCTTCAGTTGGACAAGTTGGTAACACTGACAACGAAAACATCAAGCTTGGTAAAGCAGGTCGTTCTCGTTGGAGAGGTATCCGTCCTTCAGTTCGTGGTATGCACATGAACCCTGTCGACCATCCATTGGGTGGTGGTGAGGGTGTTGGTAAAGGGCATCACCCGGTAACTCCATGGGGTCAACCATGTAAAGGTTACAAAACTAGACACAATAAGAGAACCAACTCTTCAATCATCAAGAGACGTAAGTAGGAGTATAAGGTGGCACGCTCGATTAAAAAGGGTCCATTTGTTGATATTTCTGTACAAAAGAAAATCGATAATGCGATCGAAAAAAATGATAAAAAAGTTATTAAAACTTGGTCTCGCCGCTCAACAATTCTTCCAGAGGCAATTGGACTGACTTTTGCGGTTCATAACGGAAGAAAGTTCGTTCCTGTGTACATCACAGAGAACATGATTGGTCACAAACTCGGTGAGTTTGCTCCAACAAGAACTTTCCAAGGTCACGCCGAGAAGAAAGCAGCTGCTCCTGCTGCTGCGAAGAAGTAATAGAGGTTGATTATGGAAGTTAAAGCAAGCTTGAAATATGCAAGAGTAGGCGCTCAGAAAGCAAGATTGGTTGTTGATCTTGTTCGCGGTAAAGACGTGAACGAGGCAGTAAAAACTCTTACTTTCTTGAATAAGAAAACTGCTGGAATGGTAAAAAAGTTAATCGAATCAGCAGTTGCTAACGCAGAATACAAAAAGGTTATGGACGTAGACAATCTCTATGTTAAATCTATCTGGGTTGATCAAGGCCCAGTTCTTAAAAGATTCCGTCCTCGCGCTCAAGGGCGTGCGTTCGGTGTTCGTAAGAAGACCAGCCACATTAACGTAGTACTCGAGGAGAAATAGTCGTGGGACAAAAGGTTAATCCAATTGGTCTAAGAGTTGGTGTTATCAGAACTTGGGATTCTCGCTGGTACGCGAAGGGTCAACAATATTTTGACAATCTCCACGAAGACATCCGTTTAAGAAAATATCTAAAAGATAAGCTTAAACACGCGGGTGTGGCGAAAATTGAAATGGAACGTGCAGCGAAGAAGATTAAAATCATCATCTCTACTGCTCGCCCAGGTGTTGTTATTGGAAAAAAAGGTACTGGGATTGATTCACTGAAAGCGGAAGTTCAAAAACTTACACCCAACGAAGTTTTCTTGAGCATCCAAGAAGTGCGCAAACCAGACCTCGATGCTCAGCTCGTCGCTGAGAGCATTGCTCAACAACTTGAGAAACGTATCTCTTGGAGAAGAGCTCTTAAAAAATCTATTGCAGCTGCGATCAAAGGCGGCGTGAGAGGTATCAAGATCCGTGTTTCTGGTCGTCTTGATGGTGCAGAGATTGCTCGTTCAGAGTGGTACAATGAGAAGAGTGTTCCTCTTCATACATTGCGCGCAGATATCGATTACGGTACTGCAGAAGCTCTAACAGCATATGGTATCATCGGATTAAAGGTATGGATCTATAAAGGCGATATCTTATCTGCTCGCGAAGTTGAGGAGGCAGGTCGTGTTAAGTCCTAAAAGAGTAAAATGGCGTAAACAATTTGTAGGCCGCGCTACTGGTTTTGCAGTAAGAGGCGCTAACCTTGATTTCGGAGACTACGGTCTTCAAGCTATCGAGGAAGGTCGTCTAACTGCTCGTCAGTTGGAAGCTGGTCGTATTGCTATCTCTCGTTCAGTTAAGCGTGGTGGTAAAATTTGGTGCCGAGTGTTCCCAAACATTCCGGTAACAAAAAAGCCTGCTGAAACTCGTATGGGTAGCGGTAAAGGTAATCCAGAACTATGGGTTGCCCGTGTTCTTCCTGGAAAAGTTCTTTTCGAAA
Organism: uncultured Bdellovibrio sp.; assembly: GCA_946480995.1. Next base: position 9,286 of record CAMLMF010000037.1, read on the forward strand.
TGAACGGTGTGACTCGTGAGCAAGCTAAAGAAGCTTTCGAACGTGCAGCACATAAACTTCCTTTCAAAACACGTTTCTTGGTAAGGGAGTAGTATATGAAATTCACTGAAGTTAAAGATTTGTCTGTAACTGAATTGAAAAAGAAAAGAACAGCTCTTTCAGAAGAGTTGTTCCAGGCGCGTATCAAGAATTCAATTGGTCAACTTTCTAATCCACTTGTAATTCGTGATCTTCGCCGCAACATCGCTAAAATTAACACAGCGATCGTAAAAAAAGTGGCGAGATAGGGTAGACTATGAATACTGAAACGAATTCTAGAGGACGTAAAATTGAAGTCGTAGGTGAAGTTGTCAGCGACAAGATGGATAAAACTATCTCTGTCCTCATCTACCGCATGGTTAAACATGCTAAATACGGCAAGTATGTTAAGAAGACATCTGTTTTCAAAGCTCATGACGAAAAGAACGAAGCAAAAATCGGTGATATCGTTAAGATCCAAGAAACTCGTCCACTTAGCAAAACTAAGCGTTGGACATTAACTGCTGTTGTTGAAACAGCGAAAGCGTAAGGGAGGCTGTCATGATTCAAATGCAAACTAGACTCAATGTAGCTGACAACTCTGGCGCCAAAGAAGTTATGTGCGTAAAAGTTCTTGGTGGTTCTAAAAGACGTGTAGCATCTATCGGTGATGTTATCGTTGTTTCCATCAAAGAAGCTTTGCCTAACGCTAAAGTTAAAAAAGGTGATGTAGCTAAAGCTGTTGTTGTTCGTACTGTAGCTAAACTTCGTCGTCCAGACGGATCTTATATCCGCTTCGATGACAACTCTGCAGTGTTGATCAATGCTTCTAAAGAACCAATCGGAACCCGTATCTTTGGCCCAGTTGCCAGAGAATTGAGAGCAAAGTCGTTCGTTAAGATCGTATCTTTAGCTCCGGAAGTACTATAAGGGGTGATGAGATGAATCGCTTACATGGACAATATAAAAAAGAAATCGCTCCAGCGTTGATGAAACAATTGGGCGCAAAAAACGTGATGCAAGTTCCTCGTTTAGAGAAAATCACTCTAAGCGTGTGCTTGAGCGAAGCTGTTCAAAATCCAAAAATTTTGAACACAGTAGTTGATGAGATTTCATCAATCACTGGTCAAAAAGCTGTTATCACGAAAGCAAAAAAAGCTATCTCTAACTTCAAATTGCGTGCTGGCATCCCATTGGGTGTTCGCGTGACTTTAAGAAGAGAAAAAATGTGGTCTTTCATGGATCGTTTGAACACTTTGGCATTACCTCGCGTAAGAGACTTCCGCGGTTTGCCATCTAAAGGTTTCGACGGCCGTGGTAACTACAACATGGGCTTGAAAGAGCAAATCGTATTCCCGGAAATTAACTACGATAAAGTAGATAAAGTTCGTGGTATGAACATCACTATTTGTACAACAGCGAAAAACGACGCTGAGGGCAGAGCGCTTCTTGAAGCACTTGGTATGCCCTTCAGAAAGTAAGGGGTGTATCTTGGCTCGTAAATCAAGCATCGTAAAAAATAATAAAAGAAAAGAGCTTTCTAAGCGCTACGCTCAATACAGAAAAGAGCTTAGAGAGAAAGCTGTCGACATGAAACTTTCTGACGAAGTAAGACATGAAGCTCGCCAAAAGCTTCAAGCTCTTCCTAAGAATACAAATCCAAACCGCGTTATCACTCGTTGTGAAATCTCTGGTCGCCCTCGTGGTAACTACAGAAAATTCGGTTTGTCGCGTATTGCTTTCAGAGCATTAGCCCTTGACGGTAAATTGCCTGGCGTTACGAAAGCTAGCTGGTAGAGGATCATATGGATACAATTTCTCAGTTCCTTACAATGATTAGAAATGCGGGAGCAGCAAGACACGAAAAAGTGGACATGCCTGCTTCTAAAGTTAGAGCTGGTATTGCTCAAATCCTTGTTAACGAAGGTTTGATCAGAAGCTTCAAAGTCGCTAAAGATAGCAAACAAGGCATCATGCGTGTTTACTTGAAATACGACGAAGCTGGCAATCATGTGATCAGCTCCATCGACCGCGTATCTCGTCCAGGTCGTAGAGTTTATGTTAAATCTGATAATGTTCCGACAGTTCGTTCTGGAATGGGTATGTCCATTCTTAGCACAAGCAAAGGAATCATGAGTGGTAAGCAAGCTGCAGACGCAAAAGTCGGTGGCGAGTTGCTTGCTACTCTATGGTAGGTGAAATATGTCACGTATTGGAAAAGCACCCGTTGTTTTTGATAACACAGTACAAGTAAGCGTTTCACCTGCTAACGAAGTTATCGTTAAAGGTGCGAAGTCTTCTTTGAAAATCGGAATGCAACCACAGATTTCTGCAAAGATTGAAGCTGGTAAAATCGTTTTGGTTCGTAAAGATGACTCTAAAGAAAGCCGTGCATTGCATGGTCTTTACAGAGCGCTTCTTCAAAATGCCGTAACTGGCGTAACTAAAGGTTTCACTAAGGGCCTTGAACTTCACGGTGTCGGATATCGTGCAAACGTATCTGGTAAAAAATTG